>NZ_RZST01000093.1:0-17705 GCF_003997575.1 Mesorhizobium sp. M1A.F.Ca.IN.022.07.1.1 | reverse complement strand
GCGCGCCCACTGGACGTTCGTCAGTTCGTACCGTTTGGCCATCCGTCGCGCTCCGAATCAGAACCCTCGGAACACAATGAATCAACGCCAAACCGCGTTGAGAATCCTGAATGTAGATTGGACCTAGTTCCCCGCGCCGGAAATCCGGACGAAGGCGAGGACTTCGGCCTGGATTTTCGGCCATGCTTGTGCTGCGATCCAGCCTCACGCGGAGCGGGCCATGTCTTCTAAAATCAGAACCACTTTCCTGCCGTCAGGCGAAGCCGTTCCGGTGCTGGGTCAAGGCACGTGGAAGATGGGTGAGGACGGCCGGCGCCGCGCCGACGAGGCCGCGGCGCTAAGGCTTGGGCTGGATCTCGGCATCACGCTTATCGATACGGCGGAAATGTATGCCGGCGGCGGCGCCGAGGAGGTGGTGGCGGAAGCCATCGCCGGGCGCCGCGACGAGACTTTTCTGGTTTCCAAGGTGCTGCCGTCCAACGCCTCGCGCGCCGGCGTCAAGCGGGCCTGCGAGAACAGTCTGAAACGGCTCGCCACCGACCGCATCGACCTCTATCTGCTGCACTGGCCGGGCAGCGTGCCGCTGTCGGAAACGATCGAAGCCTTCGAGGCCTTGAAGGCGGCCGGCAAGATCCGCCATTGGGGCGTCAGCAATTTCGATACCGACGAGATGGAGGAACTGGTCGGCCTACCCTCCGGCGCCAACGTCCAGACCAACCAAGTCCTCTACAACCTCTCTCGGCGCGGTCCGGAATTCGACCTCGCGCCCTGGAGCCTTGAGCGCGGCATCCCGCTGATGGCCTATTCGCCGGTCGAGCAGGGCGCGCTGGCGCGCAACGCCAGGCTCGATGCCGTTGCCGCCCGCCACAACGCCACGGCGGCGCAGGTCGCGCTCGCCTGGGTAATGGCGCAAAAAGGCGTCGTTGCCATCCCGAAGGCCAGCCGGCAGGAGCATGTCCGCCAAAATGCTGCGGCGCTCGACATCGTCCTAACAGCGGAAGACCTTGCCGAACTTGACCGCGCCTTCCCGCCGCCGACGCGCAAGCGCGGGCTGGAGATGATCTAGGCGCGCTCGCAATGACGCTGGAAAGCCTTATTTCGCCGCCAGCCCCTTCAGCCTGTAGAGCGCCTCCAGCGCCTCCCTTGGCGTCATCTCGTCCGGATTGATCGCGCCCAGTGCTTCGCCCAGGACATCGTTCTTCGCCGGCTTCGGCGCTTCGCGCTTCACCGCCACCGAAAACAGCGGCAGATCGTCGACCAGCCGGTTGGTCTTGCCGGAAACTTCGCCTTCCTCGAGCTGGTGCAGCACTTCCTTGGCGCGCGCCACCACCGCTTCCGGCAGTCCGGCGAGCCGAGCTACCTGCACGCCGTACGAACGGTCGGCGGCACCCTTGCCGACCTCGTGCAGGAAGACGACGTCGCCTTCCCATTCCTTGACCCGCATGGTGACGTTGGAGAGCCGCGAAAGCTTGCCGGCCAGCGCCGTCATCTCGTGGAGATGTGTGGCGAAGATCGCACGACAACGGTTCTTCTCATGCAGATATTCGACCGCCGCCCAGGCGATCGACAGACCGTCGAAGGTCGCGGTGCCGCGGCCGATCTCGTCAAGGATGACCAGTGCCCGCTCCCCGGCCTGGTTTAGGATCGCCGCGGTCTCGACCATCTCGACCATGAAGGTCGAGCGGCCGCGAGCGAGATCGTCCGAGGCGCCGACGCGCGAGAACAGCCGGTCGACGACACCGATATGGGTGCTTTCGGCCGGCACGAAGGAGCCGGTCTGGGCAAGGATGGCGATCAGCGCGTTCTGCCTCAGGAAGGTCGACTTGCCGCCCATGTTCGGGCCGGTGAGCAGCCAGATGGCGCCGGCCTTTGCCCCGTTTTCAGGCGAGAGGTCGCAGTCATTGGCGACGAACGGACCTTCGCCTGATCGCCTGAGCGCCTGTTCGACCACCGGGTGGCGGCCGCCGGCAATCTCGAAGGCGAGGCTGGAATCCACGACCGGCCGGCACCAGCCCTCGCTTTCGGACAGCAGCGCCAAGGCCGACGATACGTCGAGGACTGCAAGTGCCTCGGCCCCGGCGCGGATGCTGTCGGCCTCGCTCACCACTTCCGCCGTCAGCCGGTCGAAGGTGGCAAGCTCGATGCTCAGCGCCTTATCGGCGGCATTGGCGATCTTCGATTCCAGCTCCGCCAGTTCCGTCGTGGTGAAGCGCATGGCGTTGGCCATGGTCTGGCGATGGATGAAGCGCGCCTTCGCAGCGTCGCTGCCGGTCATGATCGAATGATGGTTGGCCGTCACCTCGATATAGTAGCCGAGCACATTGTTGTGCCGGATCTTCAGCGAGCGGATGCCGGTCTCTTCGATCAATGAGCGCTCCAGCCCGGCGATCACCTTTCGCGACTCATCGCGCAACGCCCGCATCTCGTCGAGTTCGGCATTGTAGCCTGATCGCACGAAGCCGCCGTCGCGCCTGATGAGCGGCAATTCGTCGTCGAGCGCCTCGCCGAGATGGCGGGCGAGCGCCTTGGGCAAGCCATGGATCGCCGCGAGCGCCGCGGCGAGTTCGGCGGGGAGCGCCGTCGTCGCAAACAGTGCGGCGATCGCGCCCGCGGCCTCGAAGCCGGCGCTGAGCGCGCCAAGGTCGCGCGGGCCGCCGCGGTGGAGCGCCAGCCTGGAGAGCGCCCTCGGCATGTCGGCGACACTTTTCAGGCTCGTTCGCAATCCCTGGCAAAGCCGCGCTTCGGCGCGAAAGAACGACACCGAATCCAGCCTAGCGGAAATCAATGCCGGGTCGGTCAGCGGCGCCATCAGCCGGTCGGCGAGCAGTCTCGCCCCGCCCCCGGTCACGGTCCGGTCGATCGCCTTGAACAGCGAGCCCTCGCGGCTGCCGGATAGCGTGCGCAGGAGTTCCAGATTGGCGCGCGTCGCCGGGTCGATGAAAAGCGTCGAGCCGTTCTCCTCGCGCTCCGGCCGCGACAGCGGCGGCCGTTCGGCCTTCTGCGTCTTCTCGACATAGGCGATGGCGCCCGAGATCGCCGACAGCTCGGCACGCGAAAAAGTGCCGAAACTGTCCGGGGTCGCCACCTCGAAGAAACGGGCGATGCGGCCCGTGGCCGACGCCGAATCGAACAGCGATGGCGGCTGCGGGTTGGCGACCCGGCCGAGCACGTCGAAGACCGGCCGCAGCTCCGCGTCATGGAACACCGGCTCGGCGACGATCAGCTCGCGCGGATCGACGCGGAAAATGTCGGCAAGCAGCCGTTCGGCCGAGGTTTCAGCCACCCGAAACGCGCCCGTCGAGATGTCGATCCAGGCAAGCGCGAAACTGCCTTGGCTGGCTGCATTGCCGCCCTTCACTCGCCCCAGCGCCATCAGGAAGCTCGACTCCGAGGGTGCAAGCAGCTTGTCCTCAGTGATGGTGCCCGGCGTGACCAGCCGCACCACGTCGCGGCGCACCACCGATTTCGAGCCACGCTTCTTGGCTTCCGCCGGGTCCTCGATCTGCTCGCACACAGCAACGCGGAAGCCTTGCGCGATCAGCTTCTGCAGATAGTCGTCCGCCGCATGCACCGGCACGCCGCACATCGGGATGTCGTGGCCCTGGTGCTTGCCGCGCCGGGTGAGCACGATGCCGAGCGCCTGGCTCGCCTTTTCGGCGTCGTCGAAGAACAGCTCGTAGAAATCGCCCATGCGGTAGAACAGAAGCGAATCCGGGTTCGCCGCCTTGATCTCGATATACTGCTCCATCATCGGTGTGACGCCGCCCATGGTGGGCGCCGGCGTCGTCGTTTCCTGGGCGTCGGTATCGGTCGGCATGTGCATGTTCATGCCCGAACGCTAGCAGATGTGGCAGGGCGGTTTAATGCCGGAGGCTCGAAAAGCAGGGGAAAGCGCGAGCCATGCTGCCAGCTCGCCGTCAATCGGTCCGCCGCATTGCCGGCCTTCTGCGTTGAAGCAGCTTCGCCCGGCTTGTCGGTTTACAGTCGCCGCGTGTAGCCTTAATCGGTGGGAACCATAAGCAAGCAGCCGTCCCAAGCGGTGCCGCACAGGCGAGGAAATCAAAAGCATCATGGCCAGGAAAACCGAAAGCAGCGGGCCCTCCGTCAGCGCGCAGGAGGCGCTCGAATTCCACGCCATGGGTCGGCCGGGCAAGCTGGAGATCGTCGCCACCAAGCCGATGGCGACGCAACGCGATCTGAGCCTCGCCTATTCGCCGGGCGTCGCCGTTCCTGTGCGCGCAATCGCGGAGGATCCAAGCCGCGCCTTCGACTATACGACGCGCGGCAACATGGTCGCCGTCATCTCCAATGGCACCGCAATCCTCGGTCTTGGCAATCTCGGCGCCCTGGCTTCGAAGCCGGTCATGGAAGGCAAGTCGGTGCTGTTCAAGCGCTTCGCCGATGTCGATTCGATCGACCTCGAGGTGGCCACCGAGGACGCCGACGAATTCATCAACTGCGTGCGCTTCCTCGGACCTTCCTTCGGCGGCATCAATCTCGAGGACATCAAGGCGCCGGAATGCTTCATCATCGAGCAGCGGCTCCGCGAGCTGATGGACATCCCCGTCTTCCACGACGACCAGCACGGCACCGCCATCATCTCGGCTGCCGGGCTGATCAACGCGCTGGAGATCACCGGCCGAGACATGAAGACCACGAAAATGGTCTGCAACGGCGCGGGCGCAGCGGGCATCGCCTGTATCGAATTGATGAAGGCGATGGGTTTTTCGCCGGAAAATATCATCCTGTGCGATACCAAGGGCGTGGTCTTCCAGGGCCGCACCGAAGGCATGAACCAGTGGAAGTCGGCGCATGCGGTCAAGACCGAGGCGCGCTCCCTCGCCGAGGCGCTGGACGGCTGCGACGTCTTTCTCGGGCTCTCCGCCAAGGGCGCGCTGACCCCCGCCATGGTGCAGTCGATGGCCAAGAACCCGATCATCTTCGCGATGGCCAATCCGGATCCGGAGATCACGCCCGAGGAAGTGGGCGAGATCCGCACCGACGCCATCATGGCCACCGGCCGCTCGGATTACCCGAACCAGGTCAACAATGTGCTGGGCTTTCCCTACATCTTCCGCGGCGCGCTGGATGTCAGGGCCACCACCATCAATGACGAGATGAAAATCGCCGCCGCACGCGCCCTCGCCGAGCTGGCGCGCCAGGACGTGCCCGACGACGTCGCCGCCGCCTATCAGGGCAACCGGCCGAAATTCGGCCCCAACTACATCATCCCGGTGCCCTTCGATCCGCGCCTGATCTCGGCGATCCCGCTTGCCGTGGCCAGGGCCGCGATGGAGTCCGGCGTCGCCCGTAAGCCGATCCTCGATCTCGACCGCTACGCGCATGAGCTCTCCGCCCGCCGCGATCCGATCGCCTCGACCTTGCAGCGCATCTACGACCGCGTCCGCCGCCAGCCCAAGCGCATCGTCTTCGCCGAAGGCGAGGAGGAGCAGGTGATGCGCGCCGCCGTCTCCTATGTGAACCAGAGGCTGGGCACGGCGATCCTGCTCGGCCGCGACGACGTCATCAAGGAGAATGCCCGCAACGCCGGCATCGAGCTCAACAAGCAAGGCCTCGAGATCATCAATGCCAGGCTGTCGCGCCGCAATGGGATCTACACCGACTATCTCTACGAACGCATGCAGCGCAAGGGCTACCTGTTCCGCGACTGTCAGCGCCTGATCAACAACGACCGCAACCATTTCGCCGCCTGCATGGTGGCGCTGGGCGACGCCGACGGCATCGTCACCGGCGTGACCCGCAACTATTCCACCGCGCTCGACGACGTGCGCCGCGTCATCGACGCCAAGCCAGGCCACCGCGTGATCGGCGTTTCGATCGTGCTGGCAAGGGGTCGCACCGTGCTGGTTGCCGACACTGCCGTGCACGACATGCCGAATGCCGAGCAGATCGCCGACATCGCCGAGGAGGCGGCCGGCTTTGCCCGCCGCATGGGCTACGAGCCGAGGATTGCCATGCTCGCCTACTCCACCTTCGGTCATCCGCAGGGCGAGCGCTCCGAGCGGGTGCAGGAGGCGGTGCGCATCCTCGACAAGCGCCGCGTCGACTTCGAATATGACGGCGAGATGGCCGCCGACGTGGCGCTGAACCCGCGCGCCATGGCGCAGTACCCGTTCATCAGGCTGACCGGTTCGGCCAATGTGCTGGTCATGCCCGCCTTCCACTCGGCCTCGATCTCGACCAAGATGCTGCAGGAACTCGGCGGCTCGACCGTCATCGGCCCGCTGCTGGTCGGTCTGAACAAGCCGGTGCAGATCGTCTCGCTCAACGCCAAGGACTCAGACATCGTCAACATGGCGGCGATCGCGGCCTATACGGCGGGGAATTGACGGGCGGCCGCCGCGCCCCGCCCTTTGCCGAACTCAAAAGCAAAAAGGCCCGTGGCGATGCCGCGGGCCTTTCTGTTTGGGTCGCAGCTTTCGATCAGAAATTGCGCTGGAAGCGGACGATGCCGCCGACGCTGTCCTTCTTGTCGGCCTTGGTCCAGTTGCCGAACGGAGTGCCGTCGTAGAAGTGGCCGAAGTGGTTCCAGTCGACTTCGGTCGTGATCGTGTAGCCCGGCACGATGGTGTAGGCGACGTTCGCCGCCAAAGCGTAGTTCTTGTCGTCGTCGGCCGAAGCCTGGAGATTGAACGCCGTCTTGTCGTTGAACTTGTAGGTGCCGCCGCCCCAGACGGCCCAATTGCCGCCCCACGGCTTGTAGAAGCCGCGACCCTGGCATCGATGGCGTTGCCGGCATTGTCATTGAGGTTGTCGTCGGTGCCGTAGCCGCCCATGACGAACAAAGTCAGTTCCTTGCTGACATTGACGTCCAAGCGCGAACCTTGCCGGCGACTTCCTCGTAATTGCTGTCATAGGCGACGACGCCGGTGATCGCACCCCAGTCGCCCTTGTACTTCAAGCCGCCGACGACGTGAGGAACGTAGCTGTCGATCGTGCCGGTCACGCCGGAGCCCTCTTCGAGCGAGATGACGCCCGAGAAGCCGCCGTCCACATCGAAGTAGTAGCTGACGACGTTGGTGTCCTTGACGCCGTACGGAATGATCGTGTCCTGGATGACATTGCCCGCGTAACCGATGAACTGGTCATAAGGCGTTTCGTCCTTACCGACGCGCAGGCCGCCGAGCTGGATCCAGGCGAAATGCAGGTCGGGCGCCTTGTTGGCAGCGGGGTTGGTGTCAACCTCACCGTTGGAGGTGACCAGGTTCTTGTCACCGAAGTTGAAGCGCGTTTCGGTGTAGGTCTTCAACGTGCCGAGCTCTCGCGCAGCATTTCGATGGGGACGCGGCCATCCAGTTCGGGGCAGGGATGAGCGAGCCAGAACCAGGCCAATCTCGGATTGGTGATGGCCGCCAACACCTCGCTTATGCCGGGGGCCGGCCTGCCGTCGATGAACTGGGCGAGCGGGAAGACATGCTTGCGGCCGCCTTTGCGCAGCGCGACGACCTCAGCGCGCCTTTGCCAGCGGTGCAGCGTCGAGCGAGGTATACGGAACTTCTCTTCCAGATAGGTCGACCCGGCGACCTCGCCGGCCCAGTCTTCGATCAGCATCGACTGCAGCTCGGAGACCCGCTCGGCAAAGGGCCGCGGGATGGGCTTGCCGGCCCCGATCTTCGGATTTTCGTCCCTGCTGCCTGCGTCGCGCGGCTCGGCGCGCGCGATCTTCTCCGCCATCGCGCGGAAGAATTCGGAGGCGAGCCCGGTCCAGCTGCCCTTGAAGGAGGTGATGGCAAGCCGCTGCGCCTGCGGCAGGAACGGAAGGGCGGCGGCAACACCGCCGGCCATCGCGGTGGCGCAGATCAGCGCCTCCGCGTCCTTTAGGACGCCATGCTGCATCAAAGCCTGTCGCACAGCCTCGGCCACAAGTCCGGCCAAGGCGTCTTGCGAAGTTCCTTCAGGCGGATTCTGAAATCTGGTCATGCATCTGTCTTGCGGGGCCGCGCTTCTCCCAAACTGGGCCGTCGTTGAACGGCTACAGCGGAAAGCGGCTATCGCAATGGTGACGGACGCAGCGACCGTGAAGGTTGCTGTCTTGCATTTTTGACACCCCAACTGCTGCGGGCGCCCGAAATGTCAGTCGCGGAACGCCCAATGTGCCTCTAGGAGCGATCTATGACAGCGGCGCGACAGCCGGGTTCATTTGGCGCCCGACCGGGATGACGCGGCGGAACTAAAGCAGGCCCGCCTGTTCCGCTTCGCGGCGCAGATTCTGGCGCGGTCGCGGGCCGATCTGCTGGATCACCAGCCCGGCCGCCAGTGAGCCGAGGTCGCCGCAGTCCTGGAGGCTGCGTCCGGTCGTGTATCCATAGAGGAAACCGGCGGCATAAAGGTCGCCCGCGCCGGTCGTGTCGACCAGTTCCTTGATCGTGGTCGCATGAATAGTGACGGTCTCGTCGCCGCGCACGATCACCGAGCCCTTTTCCGAGCGAGTAACGGCGGCGATCTTGCAATCTTTGCGTATCGCCGCCAGCGCGTCCTCGAAGGAAGCGGTCTGGTAGAGCGACTTGATCTCGTGGCTGTTGGCGAAGACGATGTCGACCGTGCCGGAGCGCATCAGATCGAGGAACTCGTCGCGGTAGCGGTCGACGCAGAAAGAATCCGACAGCGTCATCGACACTTCGCGCCCCGCCGCATGCGCCAGCCTCGCGGTCTGCCGGATCGCTTCCTTGGCGCGCGGCGGATCCCACAGATAACCCTCGAAATAGGTGACCTTGGCGCCGGCCGCCTTGTCGGCCTCGACGTCCTCCGGCCCCAGCTCGACGCAGGCGCCGAGATAGGTGTTCATCGAGCGCTCGCCGTCCGGCGTGACGAAGATCATCGAGCGAGCCGTCGGCGGCTCGCCTTGCAGTGGCCTGGTGTCGAAGGCCACGCCCTGGGCGCGGATATCATGGCTGTAGATGTCGCCGAGCGCATCGTTCGACACCTTGCCGAAAAAGGCGGCGCGGCCGCCGAAGCTCGCCACGCCCGCCGCCGTGTTGCCGGCGCTACCGCCTGAAGCTTCGATCGCCGGTCCCATGCGGCTGTAGAGGAGCTCGGCGCGCCTGATGTCGATGAGGTTCATCGCGCCCTTGATGATGCCGTTGGTTTCCAGAAAGGCCTCGTCGCATTGCGCGATGATGTCGACAATGGCATTGCCGATGCAAAGCACGTCATATTCCGGCATCAATGTCTCCGCCAACGACTGTCCGGCTTTGTGCCACGCCGGCCGCGCGCGGGTCTAGCGGCTCGCAGCCGCTTTGCCTACCCCGAAAATCGGCACCGGTTTCCGCTTCGCCGACTTCCGGCCGGTTGCTGCGGCAGCCGTCGCGCCGAACTGGACCATATCGTTAGAGGCGACGGCGGCTATGGTTGGAGCGTCATCGAAACATCTAAGCCGCGGTGTGAGCTAGAACGGACCGTCGAAACAGGCTGAAGGCGCGAAATCCCATGTCCGATAAGACCGAGATGACGACCGAGCTGGCGCTGCTTGGCCTGCTGGCGGTGTTGTGGGGTGCCTCCTACACCTTCATCAAGATCGGCGTCGAGACGATCCCGCCGGTGACCTTCATCGCCGGGCGCACGCTGATCGCCGGCGGCATTCTGCTTGGCCTCATCCGCTGGCGCGGCCTTGTCATGCCGCGGGAGGTGGTCATGTGGCGCCGCTTCATGTTCCAGGCCTGCCTCAACAGCGTCATCCCGTTCACGCTGATCGCCGCCGCCGAACGTTCGATCGACGCCGGCCTTGTCACGATCCTCAACGCGACGTCGCCGATCTTCACCTTTCTGCTGACGGCGCTGATCACCCGCCACGAGCCGGTGACATTGCGCAAGCTGGTCGGCGTCGGCGCCGGCATCGCCGGCATTTGCCTGATCGTCGGCACCGAGGCGCTTGGCGGCATCGGCCATCAGCTCTGGGCGCAGCTTGCGGTCGTCGCAGCCACCGTCTGCTATGCCGGTGCCGCCATCTTTGGCCGAAACTTCAGAGGTCTGGATCCTATGGTGCCGGCCGCCGGCTCGATGGTCTGCGGCGCCGCGATCCTGATCCCCTTGAGCCTCGTCTTCGACCGGCCCTGGACGTTGACGCCGTCGACGGAATCGATCCTGGCGCTCTTCGGGCTTTCGGTCTTCTCCACCGCGCTCGCCTTTTCGATCTTCTTCCGGCTTGTCCACACGCTGGGCTCGGTCGGCACCACTTCGCAGGCCTATCTGCGCGTGCCGATCGGCGTCGGCATCGGCGCCGTCTTTCTGGGCGAAAGCCTCGGGCCGAGCGCCTGGTTCGGCATGGGCTTCGTCGTCGTTGGCGTCGCGGCGATGACCATTCCGGCCAGACAGGCCAAGCTTGCGCAATAATGCATGTCGCCCAAAAGTGCATGGCGGTTTTGGGAGGACGACATGCATCGAGACAAACCTAAGGCGCGTCGACGCGACGCGCTTAGTTGCGCCGCTTAGCAAGCCCGCCTATCTCGGGATCGTCGCTCCTCTGTAAGGGCTTGGACCTGCCGTGATCCTCGATGCCGCCCGCGCCGCCGCCAGCCGGCTGTTCTCACCTGAATTCCGCTCCGTCTTCCTGAAGACGCTGGGCCTGACGCTGCTCGCCTTGGTGGCGCTATGGTTCGGCATCGAGAGCCTGCTCGAATGGCTGGCATGGCCGTGGCTGCAGACATTTGTGCCCGGCCTGCCGTCCTGGGCAGGATGGCTGAGCGGCATCATCGCCGGCATCCTGTTGGCAATGGGCATGGCGCTGCTCGTGGCACCCGTGACGGCAATCGTCGCCGGGTTGTTCCTCGACGATATCGCCGAGGTGGTCGAGCGCACCGACTATCCCGGCGATCCGCCCGGCCGCGCCGTGCCGGTGCTGCAGTCGCTGGCGCTGGCGATAAAATTCTTTGGCGTCGTGATCCTCGGCAACATCGTCGCCCTGCTGCTGCTCCTCGTGCCGGGCATCAACCTCGCCGCCTTCTTCATCGTCAACGGCTATCTGCTGGGCCGCGAATTCTTCGAGTTCGCCGCCATGCGCTTCCGCCCCGAGGCCGAAGCCAAGGCGCTGCGCCGGAAGTATGCGGGCACGGTATTCCTGGCCGGACTGCTGATCGCGGTCTTCCTTGCCGTGCCGCTGCTCAACCTTTTGACGCCGCTCTTTGCCGCCGCCATGATGGTGCATCTGCACAAGGCGGTTTCGGCGCGGGACCCGGTCCAGCGCAATCTCAGGAAAAGCGCGTAGCGGTTTTTCGTCCGGAAATGCGCAACAAGGGGATAGAGCGGTTCGGTGTTTCCGTGAAACGCTGAACGCTCTAATCCTGCTCCGTACCGCCCCCGCGGAACAGCGCCTGCAGCTTGCCGAACGGCATCGCCGAACGGGTGAAGCCGAAGGTGCCGTCCTGCTGGATTTCCCGCGCAGCGGTTTCCAGCATGCCAAAGGCGAAATTCGTCAGCCATGGCCCGAGCGAGACGCGTTTTACGCCGGCCGCAGCAAGGTCGGCCACGGTGAAGCCGGGTCGCGCCATGACATTGACCGGCTTGCTGACCGCGGAGCAGACCGTCCGCACCGCGTCGATGTCGCTCAGGCCCGGCGCATAAAGCACGTCGGCGCCGGCTTTCTCGAAAGCCTGCAGACGCTTGATCGTGTCGTCGAGATCGGTCTTGCCCCAAAGGAAATTCTCGGCCCGCGCGGTGAACACGAAATCGTGCTTCAGGGCGCGCGCCGCCTCGGCGGCCGCGGCGACGCGTTCGACAGCATGCGAGAACTCGTAGATTGGATACTCTAGATCGCCCGTATGGTCCTCGATCGAGCAGCCGGCAAGGCCCGCGGCTTCCGCCGCGAAGATGGTTTCTGCGGCCTGCTCGGCGCTGTCGCCCTTGCCGCGCTCGAGATCGGCCGAAACCGGCAGGTCGGTTGCCGCCGTCACTTCGCGGCAATGGTGGATCATGGCCTCGAACGTCACCGCGCCGTCGGGCAGGCCGCGCGAGAAGGCGAAGCCGGCGCTGGTCGTGGCCAGCGCCTTGAAGCCGAAGGAAGCCAGAAGCTTGGTCGTGCCGACATCCCAGGGATTGGGCATGACGAAGGTCGAGGCGTGCAGATCGCGAAAAATCTTGCCCTTGTCCATGGCGGGTCCTCAATCATGGGTCGTGGGGGGAATTTATCGCGGTCGCCCCGCTCGGGCAAACGAATGCGCTCGGCTCAGAAGCGTTTCTCGTTCTCTGCTGACAACCGTTTGAGGGCTTCTGAACCCGCCACGTAGCGCGACGCTTTCTTATCCCAATGATAGATGACTGAAATGTCTTTCGAGGACGCCTCGGGCGCCGCATCGTCGCAGCTTTCGCCGCTTGGGATCGTGGCATCGGTCACCGTCACCTTGATCGCTGCATGCGGCCGGCCGTCGGCAATAACCTTAAAAGCGATGTCCTGCTTGCGGCTGTAGGTGCATAGCCTTTCATCGAACGTGTAGATCATGTCGATCAGTTCGAACTTGTCGTTGCGCACCATGATCAGCGGCGTGATCACATAGCCCTGGCTGGAATTGAAATGCGTGCTCATGGTGATGAGGATATCGTCACCGGCGCCGACCGACAGTTTGTTCGGTTCGCGAAAATAGGTGCTGCGATCGACGGCGACATTGACCGCGTCGAGCAGCGCCGCCTTGCCGCCGGTCAGATCGTAGAGCGCCAGCACCGCATAGCCCTCGGCGCTGTCGGGAGAGTCGCCGAGATCGAACAGCATGGTCAGCCGGTCCTTGCCGCCGGCCTTGATGGCAAGCACCGCAGCATTGGGCAGGCTTGACGTTTCAGGCGGCGAGCCACCGCTGTCCGGACCGGCGACGTGGCGCATTTCGATCGGCAAGCCGCCGTGGTAGAAGCCGTCGGCGTTCAACGCCAGATCGGGGATGACCATCCTGGCGAGGTCGAGATAGGTGACGTCCTTGTGGCCCGGGATGGCGCTGGCAAAGTCCGGAAAGCTGACATTCTCCGCGCTCGCCGGGCCCCAAAGCCATGACAGAAGCACAAGAGCGAGGGCGAGGCGAAGCAGGGTGAATTTCATGGGGTGGGAGCCGCCGGCTGTTTGACGGCTGCACGCTAGTACGGAAGATTTCGCCGAACAGCCCGGAGCAATTCCAGGAAGAATTTGAAACAGTTTTCCGTCCGGAATTGCGTAAAAACAAGTAGCTGGAGCGGGTCGGCAATTCGACGAAAGCGGAACCGCTCCAATGTCCGATCAAAGGATCGGCACCAGTCCTGCGAGGTCGCGCATGTCGTCGAACAGGACGCCGCCGGCTTCCGCCAGCCCGTCGCGATCCGAGAATGGATCGGCGTGATAGGAAAACACGCGCATGCCGGCGGCAATGCCGGCCTGGGTGCCGGCGACGCTGTCCTCGATGACGATGCAGTCGGCCGGCGCGAAGCCCATCGTCTTTGCCGCATGCAGGAAAAGGTCCGGGAACGGCTTGCCGCGCCCGACCATGGTCGAGGAAAACATAGCGTGCTCGAACAGCGGCAACAAGCCGGTCTGCCCGAGCGTGATATGCATCTTCGAAACCCGCGCCGACGAGGCGACGCAATAGGCAATACCGGCGGCGCGCACCTTTTCGATGAAATCGCGCACGTGAGGGATCGCCTCGACGCCATGCGCGAATAGATCCGGCAGGCCGGCGTTCCAGCGTTCGACGAAGTCGGCGCCGAGCCGGGCCTCGGTCGCCTCTTCGATCTCTTTCTGCACCGAGGCCATGCTGCGGCCCGAGAAGGTCTTGCGGCAATATTCGAATGTGGTTTGAAAGCCCGCTTCACAAAGCCAGTCGGCGAGGCGCCGATTGGCAAGGTTCTCGGTGTCGACCAGAACCCCGTCGCAATCGAAGATGACCAGTTTTGGGACGTGCATCTAGGCGGTGCCGGTCGATCCGAAACCGCCGGCGCCGCGCGCCGTGCCGCCGGCGAGCGCCCGTTCTTCGCTGGCCACCTGCGTGACTGCCGCAAACACGATCTGCGCGATCCGCATGCCGCGCGTCACCGCGAAGTCCTCATCGCCAAGATTGACGAGCAGCACTTTCACCTCGCCGCGGTAATCGCTGTCGATGGTGCCGGGCGTGTTGAGCACGGTCAGCCCATGTTTGAAGGCGAGGCCGGAGCGCGGCCGCACCTGGCCTTCCATGCCTTCCGGGATTTCCACGATCAGCCCGGTCGGCACCAGCGCGCGTTTTCCGGGCAAGATAAGCAGCGGCCGGTCTTCCGGCACCGCGGCTCGCAGGTCCATCCCGGCCGCGCCCGCGCTTTCATAGGTCGGCAGCGGCAAGCCATCGCCATGCGGAAGCCTGACGAAACCGACGGTGGGGCCGATGACGGAGGAAGGATAGACAGCCGTGCGCATGAGCCCATTCCTATCGGCGCGGCTGCCGATTCGGTCAACCCGGCCGCGACGCTATCAACGCCTTTCTTTCAATGCGGTTCCGCGTCAGCGCAACTCCACCGGAACGACGGTCGTCTCCTTGATCTCCTCCATGACGAAGGAAGCGGAGACGTCCGACAGCGGCACCTTGGCGATCAGCCGCTGATAGAGCCTGTCATAGGCTTTCACGTCGGCGACGCGGGCTCTCAGCACATAGTCGAGGTCGCCCGCATGCGGTAGACGCCGGTGATCTCCGCAAAGCCCGTCACCGCCGCCCGGAACTTTTGCAGCCAGCCCGGGTCGTGGTTCGACGTGCGGATCAGGATGAACACCGAAAGCCCGAGTCCAAGCTTGTCGGCATCGACCAGCGCCACGCGCCCGGTAATGACGCCCTCCTCCTCCAGCCGCTTCACGCGCCGCCAGCAGGCGTTGCGGGACAAGGCCACGCGCTCCGACAACTGGTCGACGGAAAGCGTGCCGTCGCGCTGCAGTTCGGCCAGCAATCTCCGATCAGTTTCGTCGATATCATATGCCATTCTTGGGATAAATTCCCAAAATAGGGCTAGACACAAGGACAATTTGGGATCGTTGAACCTTCAACTCGTGGCAGGATACTCAATATCGGGGCTCATCCCGGCAGGAGGGATCACCATGACGACGCGGTTTTCGGCGCTCTTTACGTCTCATCCGGCCAAGGTTGGCGAAACCTATTTCGGCCACATGGCCTTCGCCGCCTGGTTCTGCTCCCGCCTGTCGATGGCCGCGGGCGCCGCCCTCGTTCACGCTTTCTTGCCATTTCTGTTCGAGACTACCGCCAGCCGAATCGTCCGTGAGCTCTATGAGCGCACGAACAACAGAGGCTCACACGCGGTGAAGGAGCCTCAGGCTCTGATGGATCGCGCCTGATAAATGGTGGAATGCGATGTGCCGGTGGGCGGCTTATCTCGGTGAAGCGGTCTTCCTCGAAGACATCGTCACCGCGCCCTGCCACTCGCTGATTGCCCAGAGCCACTGCGCCCAGGAGGCCAAGTCGCCGACCAATGGCGACGGTTTTGGCCTCGCCTGGTATGGCGACCGTCCCGAGCCCGGCCTTTACCGCGACATCCTGCCGGCCTGGTCGGACCCCAATCTGAAAAGCCTCTGCCGGCAGATCAAATCAGGCCTGTTCCTCGCTCATGTGCGCGCCTCCACCGGCGGCGCCACCAGCCGCATGAACTGCCATCCCTTCGTCTCCAGCCGCTGGTCGTTCATGCATAACGGCCAGATCGGGGGCTTCGAGAAGATCCGCCGCGCGCTTGAGAATTCGCTGTCGGATGCTGTCTTCGACCAGCGCGAAGGGACGACTGATTCCGAACTGTTCTTCCTGCTGATGCTCGACGAAGGCCTGTCCGCCGACCCGCAAGGCGCGGTAGCCCGCGCCACCAGCCGCGTTCTCGAGGCTTCGCGCCACGCCGGTCTCGAACCCTCCCTGAAGCTGACAGCGGCATTTTCCGATGGCGAGGCGCTCTACGCCGTGCGCTACGCCACCGACGGCCAGGCGCCAACGCTATATACCGGCGCATTCGCGAGCCGCGCCGGCCGCTGCATCGTCTCCGAACCGTTCGACCGCGACGGCGGAGAATGGCAGGCGATCCCGCCGTCGAGCTTTGTCACCATGACAAGGGACGGCACAAACATCCGGCCGTTCGCGCCGACCGTTGCTAAGTTCGCGTTGGCCGTCTAGCTCCAAACGTAGCCAAGGTCGCGGGACAGCGCCGCCATGACAACAGCTCGGCGCAATTTCGATCAAGCACCGCTGTCCTAACGATGCTGAATTCGGCTTGAAGCCGCGGTCTCATCCGCCATGTTCAAGGCGCAGCGCGGCAAGCAGCCGGAGTGCAGCACAATGGACATCGGATTTTCCTCGACTACCGAACTCGCGGCAGCAATTGCCCGGCGGAGAATCTCGGCCGTGGAGGCGCTCGATGCGCGTCTGGCGCAGATCGACCGACATAACGAAGCACTGAACGCCGTCATCCTCCTCGACCGGGAAGGTGCGCTTCAGCGTGCCCGAGAAGCCGATGTGGCACTGGCCCGCAGCGCCGCGCTCGGCCCGCTGCACGGCGTGCCGTTCACGCTGAAGGATGCGCACGAGACCGCTGGCATGAAGACGACGGTCGGTTTCCCGCCATTTGCCGACTACGTTCCCAAGCAGGACAGCCCTGTGGTTGCCAGGCTAAAGAGAGCCGGCGGCGTGCTGGTCGGCAAAACCAATGTCGCCACCATGCTGGGCGACTGGCAGTCTGACAATCCGCTGTTCGGCCGCACCGGCAACCCTTGGGATCCGTCGCGCACAGCGGGCGGCTCCAGCGGCGGCGCTGCGGCTGCGGTCGCGACGGGCATGATGCCCTTCGAGGTCGGCACCGACATGCAGAATTCCATCCGCTTGCCCGCCGCCTTTTGCGGCGTCTACGGCCTGAAGCCGACCGAGCATCGCGTCTCGCTGGCCGGCGCTTTTCCCGATCCGGGCGGCATTCCGCGCAGCGTCCGCTTGATGTCCTGTGTTGGGCCGATTGCTCGCAATCTGGAGGACCTGGCGCTGATTTACCGGATCATTGCCGGTCCGGACGGCGGCGATACCGATCTGGCGCCGGTGCCGGTTGATGCGATACCGACGCTCGAGCTGAAATCGCTGCGCATCGCCTTCGCCGGCACCTTCCGCAGCTTTCCGGTGGCCGCCGAGATCGGCGCCGCGGTCGAGAGATTGGCTGCTAGGCTGGCTTCCGCCGGCGCGCACGTCGAGGAAGCCAAACTGCCGAAGCTCGACCTGCATGATGATCTCACCGAGGGCGGCAAGTTGATCGGCATGATGCTGGAGGCAGCGCAACCGGAACCGCCGGAACAGCCTGCGCCGGTGTCGCGCTGGTTCGCGGCGCTCGCTCGCCGCGACCGGTCGATTCTTGCTTGGGAGCGGTTCTTCGAAAGCTGTGATGCCTTGCTTTGCCCGGTCGCCATGACAACGGCCTTTCCGCACTGCAAGCCAGGCAGCGCGCTGAAGGTCGACGGCAAGGACGAGAGCTATTGGATGCTGCCGGCCTATGGCGCGGTCTTCAATTATTCCGGCCATCCGGCGCTGGCGATACCAGGCGGGCAGGACAGCAACGGGTTGCCCATCGGCCTGCAACTGGTCGGCAAGCGCTGGTCGGAGGCGAGACTGCTCGGCGTCGCTGCGGCGATCGCGCCGCTGACCGACGGGTTTCGCCGGCCGCCGGGCTACTGAGCGAAGCGCGACAGCGCATAAGGCGCGAGCAATGGATCGCGCTCGCCATCGAGGATTTCGCGGGCCGCAAAC
>NZ_RZST01000092.1:0-17705 GCF_003997575.1 Mesorhizobium sp. M1A.F.Ca.IN.022.07.1.1 | reverse complement strand
GGCTTTGCCCGCCACATCCTCGACACAAGCCGGGCGTTTGGTGGCCCGTACGCGCGCGTGCGCGATATCGCGACAGTGGATTATCCGACCAAGGCAAGGCGGCCGGCCAATTCGCGGCTGTCGAGCGTGAAGTTTGCGGACGTGTTTGGGTGGCAGGCGCCGGAGTGGCGGGTCGCGGTGGAAAGCGTGGTTCGCCGGCTGGGGGGCGGCGAGACGAAACAGGCATTGAGTGCATGAACGAAAATCCGCCCCCGAAACAATTGCACGGCGCGAAGCCGCAGCCGGCCGATCAAGTCGCGCCGAAGAAGCGCGCGGGCGGCAAACCGGCGAATACCAAGTCAGCGAAGGCCAAGCCGGCAGAGCGCACCTGCATCATGGTGCTCGGCATGCATCGTTCGGGCACGAGCGCGCTGACGAGGGCGATCAGCCTGCTGGGGGCGGAACTGCCGAAGAATTTGCTGGGGGCGAATCCGTCAAATCCCGCCGGACATTGGGAGCCGCAACGCCTGATCGAACTGCACGACCAGATGCTCGCCGAGGTCGGTAGTAGTTGGGACGATTGGCGCTCGTTCGACGTCAACGACCTTGGGACTGCGCGCCTGCAATTCTACAAGGCCGAGATCGCTAGGATAGTCGACGAGGAATATGGCAGCGCCTCGCTTTTCGTCCTGAAGGAACCTCGTATTTCGCGCTTCGTGCCGCTCTATGCGGAAGTTCTCGAACGAATGCATATCGATGTTCGCTACACGCTGGTCTTGCGCAATCCGCTGGCCGTGATCGCCTCACTGAAGAACCGGGACGGATTTACGGCAGGCTTCAGTTCTCTTCTTTGGCTTCGCCATGAACTGGATGCCGAGCGCGCGACCCGGGGACAGCCCCGCATCTTCTTGTCCTATGAAGGTTTGCTGGACGATTGGCGGCGGGGTATCGAAGGCATTTCGGACAGCCTCGGGATTGATTGGCCACAGCCGAAAATGAAGTGGCAGTCTTTGTTGGCCACGCATTTTTCGGCCGACAATCAGCACTTTACAGCCAGCACCGATTTGCTCGACGCGGCCCCACACATCGCTGGCTGGGTCAAGGATGCTTATGCGGCTCTGACGGCGCTCGAGAAGAACGCCCATGACGAACCCGCTTTGGCGCGAATTGATGCGGTGAGTTTGCCTTTCGATAGAGCGAGTTCGATCTTCGGGGATGCGTGCTTCCCCGAAATGAACGTTCGCATAAAGGTGATGTCGGAAGTTCAAGCCGAAACCGCGAGGGTGGCTGAAAGCCATTTCGTCGAACTACAAGAGCTGGGGGGGACAGTCGCAAAGATGCGTGCGGAGGCGGCGGACCGTGACGCCAAATTCGCGAGTGATCTAGAGGAGGCGAAGCTAAAATTTCAGGCGGTTATTGACCGGCGAGCAGCGGATGCCGGAGTTCTAGAAACAACGATCGCCAAGTTGCGCGCCCAATTGAACGAAAAAGACTCGGCCGTCGGAGCAGAAAAAAAGAGGCTTCTTCATGCTTTGGAGACGCTCTCTGCCATAAAAAACAGTTTTTCTTGGGAACTTGCGCGTCAAATGCGCGCTGCGAAGACAATCGCTCGGAGTGTTGCTCTGTTTGGATTTGGTGAGGGACTGGTCAGTTCAGTTATTCGTTGTGTTGCCGTAGGAAAGTCTGCTGCAAAAAGGGTCATATATCTCGCAGATCACACGTTGAAGCTTATTAGAAGCGAAGGATTTCGGGTAACGTTCGAAAGGGCAAAACGGTTCGCCGCCAGGAAACGGCATGTTCTCCCAAGCCTTACCCTAAATAGTCATACCAGTTTTTCTTCGTTTTCCCTTGTTCGTGATGACGGCGCGACGAACGCAAGGCGCCTGTCGCCCGAGCATGACGTAGCCGTTCGCATACCTTTACCTGGAGTCTCAAATATATCCTTACCGAAAGACATCGCGGTCCTCATTCATGTTTTTTACACAGAAGTATTTTCTGAAATACTTGATGCGCTTAGAAATGTTGGAAAAGACGTCAAGTTGTACATATCGACTACCGACGCTGGCAAGGCTGCTGTTATAAGTAGCATGTGCGAAGACAAAGGTTTCGAGTGCGTCGAAATCAGAGTATTCGAGAATAGAGGGCGGGACATTGCGCCAAAGATTGTAGGATTTCGCGATATATATGATAAGCATGAATTCTTTCTGCATCTGCACACAAAAAAATCTCCTCATTTGTCTGCTCTTGAGGGTTGGAGGTCATATCTGATCGACAGCCTAATTGGATCAAAGGAGATAGTTGAGTCAATACTTTCGATTTTTATGTCGAATCCAAAGGTCGGCATAATTTATCCGCAGCACTACGCTCCCGTCCGGCCAATGTTGAATTGGGGTTTCGATTTCAATATGGCAAAGGACCTGCTGCGGCGGGCCAATTGGGACCTCAGCAAAGACAGTGTCCTGGAGTTTCCTTCGGGCTCGATGTTTTGGGGGCGGTCGGCTGCTCTGAAGCCTCTTCTCGACCTGGAACTATCGTTCGGCGACTTCCCGGATGAGTCTGGTCAGGTCGACGGCACCTTGGCCCACGCCATCGAGCGCAGCTATCTGCATTTTGCAGAATGTGCCGGGTTCTATTGGCTCAAGATTCAAAAGACTGCCGAGCCTCCTTCGTCGACATTACTGGCTTTGGAGCAACCAGGCGATGCCAGGTTGGGGGAGAAGGCTTACGTGCCGCTTTTCGAGGAGCCGGGGCGCTTCGAGCTTTCGCTTAGCCGAGACTATGGCGAACTCCGCCCGCTAAAAATGACTCGGTCGAACAGTAAGCGGCCAAGGATCAATCTACTTCTCCCCACGATAGACCCGCTTTGGATATTTGGAGGAATATCAACTGCGATAAAGGTCTTCGACGAAGTAGCCGCTGAATTGCCGGATTTTGATAAGAGGATTGTCGTACTGGATTCTCCCATAGAGAGGAGCCACCTGCGGAATTTTCCTGGGTACGCTTTGAACTCAACCACGAGTCGTGCGGTGGTTTTCGAAGCCTTTAATCGAGCGCGTGGTTTGGATGTACGCGAGGACGACGTCTACATCTCAACGGCTTGGTGGTCTGAGTTTCTGCGAAGGTCGATCGCCCGCTTTCAAGAGAAGGCATTCGGCCGCAGTTCGAGCGCGGTCTATTTTATACAAGATTATGAGTCGAATTTCGTGCAGTGGTCCTCGCGGTGGGCAATTGCGGAGTCAACTTACGATCTGGGCGAAGGCGTAATCCCGCTCGTGAATTCGGAAGAGCTCTCGACTTTCTTGAAAGACCGGTTTGATATTTCCGGCCAAAATGTAGTTACTTTTCAAGTTAACAAAACAATCGAGCGGTCGATCGAAAGAGTACCCAAGGAACGGATTATTCTGTGTTACGGGAGGCCTACCGCTGCCAGGAATTGCTTTGAGATAATTGTTGACGCGCTGTCATTGTGGCAGCAGAGAAATCCAATCGAAGCAATCAAATGGCAGGTGGTCTTTTTAGGGGAAAACTTCGATCCGGCAAAAGCATGGCCTGTTCAGAATTGCACCGTTCCTGGTAAAGTGAGTCTTGAGGAATATGCGAGATATTTGAGCCGAGCGAGCGTCGGCATTTCTCTAATGATTTCCCCCCACCCCAGCTATCCGCCACTGGAAATGGCTCACGCCGGCCTTATTACTATTTCCAACAATTATGACTCAAAGAACATCTCGCAGAGAAGCGATCACTTGGTGGGGCTTCAGCAGGTAACGCCTGATGAAGTCGCTGCCGCTTTGGAAAATAGCGTCAAACTCGCGGAAGAGAATATTGGTCGCTTCGTCGTTCAAAAAGAAATTCGGAAGATCCCATTCGTGGGAAGTAAGTACGAACCTGGCGCACTTGCGGCCAGGTTGCACACGTCGACATGATGCGACCCATGCGAGCGCGCCTAAATTCCGGAGATCCTTGTATTGAGTCGTACCGGGCTCCACGCGTCGGATCGTGCGTGGTGTCGACTGAGGAATACTACCGGGGTTGCGCTTGCGGGAATTAATATTCTCTCTAATCAGCCGAGAAATCGCAGGCCGTTATCGTGGCTCTGCGCTTGGGTTGTTGTGGTCACTCCTCAATCCGCTGTTCATGTTGGCTGTATACACCTTCGTTTTCGGCGTGGTGATGAAGTCGCGTTGGACGATGCCGGATCAACACAACGCCACGCATTCTACTGGTGAGTTTGCCGTCATCCTCTTCTGCGGACTAATCGTCTTTCAATTCTTCGCCGAGGTAATTTCGTTGTCGCCCGGACTGATCGTTGCCAATTCAAACTACGTGAAGAAGATTGTCTTCCCAATTCAAATACTTCCCGTGGTTTCGGCGGGTGCGGCGTTGTTTCATGCGGCTGTTAGTCTGGTGGTGCTGCTTGTCTTCGCCTATGTGGTTTTCGGTAGTGTTCCGCTTACGGTGTTTCTTGCACCTGTGGTGTTCGCGCCGTTTGTCGTGATGGTGATCGGTATAGCGTGGACGTTGGCATCAATCGGTGTCTACTTCCGCGATATGAGCCAGATCGTGTCGCCGTTGGTGACGGCGACGATGTTTCTCTCTCCGGTTTTCTTCCAGAGGACTGCTCTGCCGTCTTGGCTACGGCCTTGGCTTTCGCTCAACCCTCTTGCAATCCCGGTAGAGAGTTTCCGCAACGTGGTTCTCTTTGGCGTCGCGCCGGATTGGCCGGCGCTGGGTTATTATTCCCTTGTGGCGATCGCAGTTGCCTTGCTTGGTTATCAATTCTTCCAGAAGACCCGCAGGGGCTTTGCCGATGTCCTCTGATAGGGCCGGCGTCCGGGGTTCGGGCGTTGCCGTCCGCGTGCGCGACGTCTCGAAACATTACGTCATGTTCGAGCGGCCGGAGGATCGTTTCAAGCAGATGGTGGTGCCGCGTCTTGAGCGCCTGATTGGCCGACCGCCTCGCCGCTATTTTTGCGATTTCGCCGCTCTATCGGGTGTTTCGTTGGAGATCGGACGTGGCGAGACGGTCGGCATCATCGGCCGCAACGGGTCTGGGAAGTCGACGCTGTTGCAGATCATCTGCGGTACGCTGCAGCCGACCAGCGGCTCTGTCGAGGTCAATGGCCGCATCGCCGCTTTACTGGAACTCGGCGCTGGCTTCAATCCGGAGTTCACCGGTCGCGAGAACGTTTTTCTCAACGCCTCAATCCTTGGTGTCCCACGCAAGGAGATGGAGTGGCGTTTCGACGATATCGCGCGCTTTGCCGACATTGGCTCCTTCATCGACCAGCCGGTCAAGACCTATTCGTCGGGCATGTATGTGCGGCTGGCATTTGCTACGGCGATCAATGTCGACCCGGACATCTTGGTCGTGGATGAAGCGCTTGCAGTGGGCGACGAAGCCTTTCAGCGCAAATGCTTTGCTCGTATCGAGCAGATCAAGGATAACGGCGGCACTATCCTCTTCGTGAGCCACGGGGCCCAGACCATCGTGCAACTGTGCTCGAGGGCGATTCTAATGGATGCAGGAGAACTCATTCTGCAGGGCCGACCTAAAACGATAGTGGCGCAGTATCAGCGCCTAGTCAACGCGAGCCCAGAGGCCGCCAGCGAGATCCGAACGGGTATAGTCGAGGCGGCTGGGATCCTGAGGGCGTCCGACCAGAATCAAGAACTCAATAGGGCTGCAATCTCCGGAGGATCGGGGACTGAAGCAGGAGTTGGCGAAGTCACAAGCGGAGAGCGTATCGACCGTCACCAGGATAGGACAACAGGAGTTCTGAAATACGCTGATTACTTCGATCCGGCACTGACTCCGCAATCGACGGTGTATTTGGAGGAGCGGGGTGCTCGCATTGAAGACGCTCGCATTTTGACCATGTCCGGCGAGCGAGTGAACGTGCTGCAACTGGGAAAGCGTTACATTTTTGAGTATCTTGTTAGCTTCTCGGTCGATGCCAACAATGTCGGATTTGGGATGTTTGTTAAGACTTTGAATGGCACCGGATTGGGGGGGGCCAATTCCAAGAGCGATATCGGTCTACAAATAAAATCGGTATCAAGAGGTTCCATTCGCCGTGTTCGGTACGAGTTCGGGTGTGGATTTCTTCCTGGTGCCTATGCGGTAAATTGTGGCGTGACTGGTTCTGTGGCCGGAGATGGCTTTGTTATGCATAGAATTATAGATGCAGAACTTTTTCGTGTCGCAGCGGAGCCGAATATGATTGGCACCGGCTTTTTTAACATTGACCCTATGTTGACAGTTTCGGCTGAGAGCGAATTTGGTGCAAAAGCATAGCTAAGATGCTCGAAACTTTTTTTAAACGGCTTCGCTCTGGTCAAAGCTTCTCAGAAACGCGCCCGGTGACGCAAGCGGGAACGCAAAATTACGAGAACGTCTCGGTCGTATTCGTCTGTCAGGCCGGTGAGTGGGAAATTAAGGCATTGCTGCTCGCAGCGTCGCTCCGCCGGTGGTGCGGAAATGCGATAGAACTCATTGCCTGCGTTCCAGGACCGACGGAGGTGTGGGGTGAGCTAAGTGCCGAGACGAAACTCCAACTGAAGCTCTTAGGAGTTCGGCAGCAGTCGATCGTCAATGCCTGGGGGAGGGAATTTTCTCATGCTAATAAAATAAGTTGTCTGCGTGTGCCGGTGGCTCGTCCCATTATAGCATTTTTAGACTCTGACATTTTGTGTCTGGGTGAACCGGATTTTAGCCATCCAGGAAAGGATCGTATACGAATCAAGTTAGCCGATGCCGCGCCTTTTGAGAATGATGTCGAGGTATGGAAGAGGATATATGCGGTTTGCGGGGTAGATTTTCCGGATTATCGATATCCAATGACTGCAACGTCTCAGTATACGTTGCCATTTTTTAATAGCGGAGTGATGGTTGTCGAGAGTTCGTTTGCGAAGAAACTTGCCGACGACTGGGAGCGCCTGAGTGCCGTAATAAGATTGGCGGGCAACCTTCCGGATAGGCGCCTGTGGAGTGATCAGCTCGGCCTTGCCGTCGCCTTTCAAAACCTCGGTATCAAACCACAAGTGATGGATTTTAGACAAAACCATCCAACGCATCTGATGCCGTTATCGCTGTTTCCAGACGTTCGACTATCACATTATCATTGGCCGACGGTTTTGCGGGAGGAACCCAAGTTAGTTGCCGAATTGAAGTATTATGTTGGCGCGTCTGCTGAGGTCCGTAAGGTGATTGAGGCCAACTCTGAGTGGTCAGGGATTCTAGGATCGAGAAAACGTACTGGTGGCAGAGAGAATGTTCAACCCAACACCTTGCTCATAACAGGAATTTCGAGGAGCGGCACCAGCTATCTGTGCCAACTCGTTGATACCTTAAGTAATGCCATGGCGTTGAACGAAACGCCAGAATTGGTGACCAGTCTGCTAGGTCAGGGACCCGCCTGGGGTCTTGCCACCTATTTGCGACGAATCCGCAGATTGGTTGCTGAAGGGCTGCCTATAACCAACAAGGTATGGAATGGAAGCGTCATTAACGACACGGCAGTGCGCGACGAGCTTTCAACGTACATCCCCCCCGTGGACAGCGAGGATTTCACTCTCGCTGCCAAGAATACATTTGCCTTTCTTTCCAGTTTGCCACGTATCCGCCGCGTTCTGCCCGAGGCTCGCATCGCGGTGTGCGTTCGCAATCCGATCGACACTATAGCGTCTTGGAAGGCCAGCTTCCCGCATTTGCTTAATGCAGACACCAGTGTACGACCGGTTGGAAATGCAAACGATCCATGGATTTCGCCAGCCCGCAGTGCGGAACTGCGTTCGATCGCGGAGACTCAGAATTTGGCCAACAGGCGTGCCATGCTGTGGCGCTACCTTGCTGAACGCGTACTCGAAGATCGTGGAAATCATGTGCTGGTGAAGTACGAGGATTTGGTTGTCGATCCCCCGGCACAGTTACGCCGGATCCTCGGTAACTGGGATGCTGGTACGCCAAGTCAACCCATCACGTCTGGGCGTGCGCGCTCCAAACGTCATGTTTTGGATGAGGAGGATCTTATTGCGGTATCTACAATTTGCGCCGATGTGGCCGCAGAATTGGGCGTTTGGGAATGCAGTTAAAGCTCGAGTCGCGGACCAGGACAAATGGAATTGGAAATGAAGCTGCGATAAATTGCAGCGGCAGAGGACACAGGCATCCCTGCGCGAAGTTATTTCCGGCTACGCAGTACTGTTGTCTAGGATGTCGATCGAGACCCTCTCGCACTCCCCAAAAAAACCCTAGCTCTCCCCCCAAGTCCGCGCTAATGCGATAACAGGGTGACGGGGTTGGGGGATTTGCAATCTGGAGTGGCGGCGGACGGTGTTCTGTCCCGCGCCGTTCTGGTAATATTTCCCGCGCCTGGAGTTCAGTACTACCCAATGACCGCCTATGTAGAAGCCGTATCGGGCCTCCGACCGAAGATGCGGCGCGCCATCATCATGGTCCAGGACCTCGTCATGGTCCTGATCGCGGTGGCGCTCAGCCTCACGCTCTCGCAGTCGCGGCTTTCCTTCGATGCGTTCTCCTCCGGCGGGCTGGCTTGCTGGGCGCTCATCGTGCTCCTCGCCCATCTCCTGTTTCGCACCTGCGGCCTCTACAGCACCGTCTGGCGCTTTGCCTCAACGCCCGACTTCTTCAACATCCTGAAGGGCTGCGGCAGCCTGACGGTGGTTCTCTATCTGGCTTCGATTGCCTACCGCTCCTTTTTCCAGCCGGTCGCCGGCCTCAACGAGCGCCAGTTCATCGTCTTCTTCCTGGTCTCCTTCACCATCATTTCGGCACCCAGGCTCTACTATCGCTTCCTGCGCGACGGCGCGTCCTGGCGCATCCTGCGCCGCGCCGCCGGCGATGCGTCGATCAAGCAGGCGCTGTTCATCGGCCGGCTGAGCGAGGCCGACGTGATCGTCCGCTTCACCCGCACGGCGGTGCCGGCCGAATATGCCATTGCCGGCATCATGGCCACGGAGGCCGGCGCGCCGCTCGGCACGCAGATCCAGGGCGTTCCGGTCGTGGCGCTGCGGCCGCGTCTGGTCGAGGTGCTGGAAGAATATGTCAAGGGCACGGAAAACCTCGACCTCCTGATCTTCGGCAAGGGGGTCGAGCGCGAGATCGAGGACTATGCCGAGCTGGTGCGCGTCGCCCGCCACAGCGGCATCGCGGTCGTCCAGTTCTCCGGTCTTTCGGAACTGGGGCAGGGCGGCAAGCTGGTTCTCGATGCCGTCGAGATGGAAACCATCATGCGCCGTTCGGCGGTCGCCACCGACATCGCGCGCATCGGTGCCTTCGTCGGCGGCAAGCGCGTGCTGGTCACCGGCGGGGCCGGCTCCATCGGCCGTGTGCTGGTCAAGCGCGCGCTGGAGCTCGGCGCCGAGGCGGTGCTGGTGGCCGACAATTCCGAGTTCGGCATCTTCCAGCTCGATCAGATCATCGACGAGAAAGACCGCGACCGGCTGGCCAGCCGCATCGTCGATGTCACCGACCGGCCGCACATGATGCGCCTCGTCAGCGAGTTCAAACCCGCCATCATCTTTCACGCCGCGGCGCTGAAGCATGTGCCGCTGCTGGAAGAGAACTGGGAAGCGGCGATCGAAACGAATGTCTTCGGCACGCTCGCCTGCGCCGAGGTCGCGGCCGAATGCGGGGTGCCGCAGTTCCTGCTGATTTCCAGCGACAAGGCCGTCGACCCGAGCTCGGTGCTTGGCGTCACCAAGCGCGCGGCCGAGCAGATCGTCTCCTCGCTGCATGAAACGCACGCCGCGCCGTCGCCTTTCCCTGCCGGCGGGCTGAACGGCCGCCATGCCGGCGTCCCAACTGTGCGTCGTCCCGGCACCAAATTCATCGCCGTGCGCTTCGGCAACGTCTTCGGCTCCAACGGCTCGGTGGCGACCATCTTCCAGGCGCAGATCGAGGCCGGCGGGCCGGTCACCATCACCGACCGGCGCATGACGCGCTATTTCATGACAGTGGCCGAGGCGGTCGATCTCGTCATCATGTCGGCCGCCGATGCCGAGCGGCGCCAGGGCAGGGACGACTATGCCATCTACATGCTCGACATGGGCGAGCCCGTGCCGATCCTCGAAGTCGCCGAAACCATGATCCGCATGGCCGGCAAAAGCCCCTATACCGACATTCCGATCCGCTTCACCGGCATCAGGCCCGGCGAGAAGCTGCACGAGGCGCTGCATGGCGAAGGCGAGGAGGTCGTCAAGCTCGACATCGCCAAGATCTTCGGCCTCAGGACCGACGTCGTCGAGTGGCGGAGGATCGAGGCCGCGCTGCCCGCGCTGGTGGCCGCCATACGGGACCAGGACAAGGCCGCGGCCCTCGCGATCCTGGCCGGGCTCAACCGGGCAGGGCAAGGCATTGGCGGCGCGCCCCAGCGGGCGGTGCCGAAAGCGGCCGGACAGATCAGTTAGCCCTGTGCCGCCCTCCCGCAATTGGCTATTGAAGCCTGTTCGAACGCTGCGGGTTCTGAAGCAGTGACCGGAAAAGATCAGCGCGTGGCCGTTCTCATGGGCACGAGGGATGGCGCCGCCTATATCGGCGAGCAGTTGCAATCCTTGCTCGACCAATCATGGCCCCATGTCGATCTCTGGGTTTCCGACGACGGCTCGACGGACGCCACGCTCGCGATCCTCGAGGCGTGGCGGTCCCGCTGGAACAAGGGCTCCCTTACGCTGGTGCAGGGCCCGCGAAACGGCTTCGCCGCCAACTTCCGCTCGATGATCATCGAGCCGCGCGTCGATGCCGATTACTACGCCTTTTGCGACCAGGACGATGTCTGGGAGCCGGACCGGCTGGAGAGCGCCATTCGCTGGATGGAGACACAGGATATGGCAATGCCGCTGCTGTTCTGCTCGCGCACGGCGACCATTTCCGAGACCGGCGTCCCGGCCGGCCATTCGCCGCTGTTCCACCGCCCGCCATCCTTCCGCAACGCCCTGGTGCAGAGCATCGCCGGCGGCAACACCATGCTCTTCAACCGCGCGGCGCGCGACCTCCTGGCGAAGGCATCGGCAAGAACCGAATTCGTCAGCCATGACTGGTGGGCCTATCTCGTCGTGACCGCTGCCGGCGGCAAGGTCCGCTACGAGCCGCGGCCGCTGGTCAGGTACCGGCAGCACGGGGCGAACCTGGTCGGCGCCAACGTCTCCTGGAGGGCAAGGCTTTCGAGGCTCGGGCGGCTGTTCCAGGGCCAGTTCGCCACCTGGACGGACAGCAATCTGAGAGGCCTTGCCGCCAACCGCGACCTCGTCACACGCGATGCAGCACGTTGCCTTCGCCTGTTCATCAGGGCGCGCAAGGGCAGTGCTCTCAGGCGCTTCAGCCTGCTCGGCAAAAGCGGCGTCTACCGGCAGACCCTGATGGGCACGCTCGGCCTCTACCTTGCCTTTCTTTGGCGGCGGATCTGAGCCGTGACGGCAAAGCGGGCTTTCGACCTGACTATCGCGGCCGTCATGCTGGCGGTTACGTCGCCTGTTGTGCTGATCGCCATGCTGGCGGTCAGGGCGACATCGCCCGGACCGGCCATTTTTTCGCAGCCGCGCGTCGGGCGCGGCGGCGCTGTCTTTGCCTGCCACAAGCTGCGCACCATGCATCGCAACACTCCGTCCTTGCCCACGCACGAGGCGCCTGCCGGCTCGGTCACCGCGGTGGGCAGGGTGCTGCGCGCGACCAAGATCGACGAGCTGCCGCAGCTCTGGAATGTGCTCAAGGGCGAGATGAGCCTTGTCGGTCCCCGTCCGTGCCTGCCGACGCAAACGGAGCTGATCGGCCACCGGCGCCGGCTGGGCGTGCTTTCGGCGCTTCCGGGCATCACCGGGCTGGCGCAGATCAAGGGCATCGACATGTCCGATCCGAAACTCTGCGCCGAAACCGACGCTGCCTATCTGAAGGCCGCTTCGATCGGCCTCGACCTCAAAATATTGCTGGGGACATTCTACCGGGCCTGAGCGGCTTTCTTTCGCGCCAGTTCCTCAAGCCGGCCGAGCGTATCGGTTTCCGGCATCCAACCTTCCCCGGCCAGCAGTGACGGATCGCAGACCTGGGTCGCGGTCAAGGCTTGCCATGATGCCTGCCTGCCGAGCAGCCTTGCCGCCAGCCGCAGCGGCATCCCAGGCATGGGAAAAAGCCGCGGCGGACGGCCGAAACCACGGCGGAACGCGGCAATGATTTCGGACGTCGCAAGAGGGGCGGCGTTGCCCGCGACATAGGCCGGGTGGAGCGGTCCCGGACGGCTGACAAGGTGCAGCACCGCGCCCGCCGCGGTGTCGGACGCGATCAGAGAGCGCACACCCGCCAGCACGCCGGTCGGCAGCGGCAGGGCGGTGTCGGCAAGCCGCATCAGCGCTGCCATGTTGCCCCTCATGCTCTCGCCATAGACGGGCGGCAGGCGCAGTGCCGTGGCATCCGGGCGTCCGGCGTAAGCCTCGATCATCCTGATCTCGCCTTCCCGCTTGGAGCGGCCATAGGCGCATTGCGGGGCAGGGGCCATCGCCTCGTTGATCGTGCCGCTGAAGCCGGGACCCGCCACGGCCCGGATCGAGGAAAGATAGATGAAGCGCCCGCCGCAACCTGCAGCCGCGGCCTTGGCCAGCCGCGCGGTCAGCGTCGCATTGGCGGCCTGGTGGTCGGCGTCGCTGAAAGTCCGATCGTTGTTCAGCGCCGCGCAGTGGACGACATGGCTCACCTCGCGCATCAATGCCAGGAAGGCGTCGTCCGGCGCATCGGCGCCGGGCAGCGCAAAGACCTCGCCCGCAGCCTGCAGTCGTTCCGGCCGGCGGGACGCAATGCGCATGTCGAAGCCGGCCTGACGCAGCCGGCCGGTCACCTGGCGTCCGATCAGTCCCGTCGCCCCGGTGACCAGGACCTTCATGTTCGCCGGCCGGCGGCCGAAGGAATGGCTGCGCTCTTGCCGGTCGGCGGCACCGTTCGTCCGCAAGCCAGATAGGTTCCCGAAACCAGGAACACCATCAGCGTCGAATCGAGAAGGTCCTGACCGACCAGGATACCCGTCAGCCCGCCTATGAGATAGGTGACGACCGTGACGATGATCATCGTTGCGCCGAACCGTTCCGCTGGGCCGGCGCTGCGGAGCAGCGCCCTTGCCGCGTTCCAGGCCGCGACGACGAAGATCGCCGCCAAGGCGAACGCCCCTAACAAACCGGCCTGCACCGCCGCGGTCAGAAAACCGCTATGGTAATGGTTGTAGCCTGCGTCCATGCCGAATTGATCGTGAAAACCCTGTTTCATCAGCGCTCGGCTGCCTGTGATGCCATGTCCGAAAATCGGAGCCTCGTGAAACGCCTTCGTGCCGATCTCCCACATCGCCACCCGCAGTCCAAGCGCCGTCGTATGGTCGTTCTTGGTGGTGAGCGCATCCAAGTCGCTGAAAAGGAAGTCAGCCCGATTGGCAATGACGGGAAACGCGAGCGCGGCGAGCAGCAGGCAGGCGCCGCCGGCAATCAGCGCAATGCGCGCGAGTTTCAACTCGCTAAGCCGGCGCCGGTTGATCGAGAGCACGGCGATGCCCGCAAGCAGCAGCGCCAGCCAGATGATGCGGGAGCCCGAATAAAGCACCGCCAAGCTGCCCGCAAGCGCAGCGAAGGTCAGCAGCTTCCAGCGCTTTTCGATCCCCGACAGCGCGCCTGCGAGGCTCATCGCCGCGGCCAGGCAGGTCACCGTCGCGAATACGATTGCGTTCCCGGCACCGCCTTCGGCCCTGGTGCCGATCCAGTAATACTGAACGACGGCGAGCAGCAGCGCGCCGAAACATGCCGCGGCGCTCGCCAGCACGACGATGCGTACAAGCACGGTCTTTTCCGTGATGCTCCAGGTCGAATAGGAGATCGGAAAGAAGAGGAAAGTGATCAGCGGCAGGAACAACCGCAGATCCGCCGCCAGCGTGCCGTTGACGATCGAAGCAAGGACGATGGCCGCGCAATAGGCACAGATCGCCACCGTCATGGCAAGCATCGACCGGTCGATGTTGAACCGCCGCCGTCTGATGGCGAGCAGAAATACGGACCAGAGCGCGCCGCCGTTGAAAACGAAGCTGACCACCGATCCCAGCACGGGCGGCGAGAAGAAGCAGACGATCGAGAAATAGATGTTGATCTGTGTCGGCGTGAGATGCCGCCGAAGCGATGTAAACGGGTTCAATGCCTTGCTTCGCAATCTTCCAGGTTGTGCGCAGACCCGCCGGGGTACCGAACAATTGGCTTTGACCGATCCCGTTCTGCCGCGCCTCGCCTGCTCCCGCGCCGGTATAGCGGCTGGCTCCGATCTCCGATAGGGCGACCGAAGGATGTCCAGCCAAAAATCGGCGGCGTGGACGAAAGCTCTTGGAAGTCAACCTAGCCGATCGAAGCAAATAGGTTTGTTCGGCCCCTTTCAATTGCTCGGCTTGTCTGGGAGAATTTTCCGACTTATCAAGCTCACTTGGAAAATTCATTCCCAAAGCGCTGTGCCCGGCGCGGGTCTTGCATTGTTATGGGCGATGGCGATCTGCTAGAACGCCCGCGACAAGTGTCCAGGGCTTGACGGGCTGTTTTAGCAAACCGCGCCAATCGCCTGCTGCAAGGCCTGGCCGGCACGAAAGAACGCTCAATAGCTTATGAATATCGCGCTCACCCATCTGCAGCGGCTAGAGGCCGAATCCATCCACATCTTCCGTGAGGTTGCGGCCTCTTTCGCCAAGCCGGTGATGCTCTATTCGGTCGGCAAGGATTCCTCGGTGCTGATGCATCTGGCGATGAAGGCCTTCTATCCCGCCAAGCCGCCATTTCCCTTCCTGCATGTCGACACGACCTGGAAGTTCCGTGAGATGATCGCCTTTCGCGATCAGATGGCGCAGAAGCTCGGCTTCGACCTGCTTGTTCATGTCAACGAAGACGGCGTGCGCGACGGCATCAACCCCTTCGATCACGGCTCGAACACCCACACCCATGTCATGAAGACGGTGGCGCTGCGCCAGGCGCTCGACAAATACGGCTTCGACGCGGCCTTCGGCGGCGCCCGTCGCGACGAGGAGAAGTCGCGCGCCAAGGAGCGCATATTTTCCTTCCGCAATGCCCAGCATGCCTGGGATCCCAAGAACCAGCGGCCGGAAATGTGGAAGATCTTCAACACCCGGATCGCGCCGGGCGAATCGATCCGCGTCTTTCCCCTGTCCAACTGGACCGAGCTCGACATCTGGCAGTACATCCTGCAGGAGAACATCCCGATCGTGCCGCTCTATTTCGCCAAGGAGCGGCCGGTCGTCGAACGCGACGGCATGCTCATCATGAAGGACGATGACCGCATGCAACTGCGCCCCGGCGAGAAGATCGAGAACCGTCTCGTGCGCTTCCGCACGCTGGGCTGCTATCCGCTGACGGGCGCCATAGAATCGGATGCCGACACGCTCGAAGCCATCGTCGGCGAGATGCTGACCGCCCGCACCTCCGAGCGCCAGGGCCGCCTCATCGACCGCGACGAGGCAGGTTCCATGGAAAAGAAGAAGCGCGAGGGGTATTTCTGAGCATGCGCCACATCCTGGCCAAGAGCCTCGCCCCAACCGATTCGATCCGCGACTACATGGCCGCGCAGGAGAAGAAATCGCTGCTGCGCTTTCTCACCTGCGGCTCGGTCGACGACGGCAAGTCGACGCTGATCGGCCGGCTGCTGTCCGATACCAAGCAGATTTTCGAGGACCAGCTCGCCGCGTTGGAGAACGATTCTCGCAAGCACGGCACCACCGGCGACGACATCGACTTCGCGCTGCTCGTCGACGGGCTGGAGGCCGAGCGCGAGCAGGGCATCACAATCGACGTCGCCTACCGCTTCTTCGCCACCCCGAAGCGCAAGTTCATCGTCGCCGACACGCCCGGCCATGAGCAATACACGCGCAACATGGCGACGGGCGCTTCGACCGCCGACCTCGCCATCGTGCTGATCGATGCGCGCCAGGGCGTGCTGCGCCAGACCCGGCGCCATTCGATCATCGCCTCGCTGCTCGGCATCCGCCACATCGTCCTTGCCGTCAACAAGATCGACCTCGTCGGCTTCGACAAGACCGTGTTCGACCGGATCGTCGCCGACTACGGCGAATTCGCGCAAAGCCTGGGCTTCAACAGTATCGTGCCGATTCCGATGTCGGCGCGCTTCGGCGACAATGTCACCAGCCGCTCGGAGCGAACGCCCTGGTATTCCGGGCCGTCGCTTATCGAGCATCTGGAAACCGTGTCTGTCGACGAGGCGGCGATCGAATTGCCGTTCCGCTTCCCCGTCCAGTATGTGAACCGTCCCAATCTCGATTTTCGCGGCTTTGCCGGAACCATTGCATCCGGTTCCGTTTCCAAAGGCGACGAGGTCGTGGTCGCCAAATCGGGCAGGGCCTCCCGGGTCAAGCGCATCGTCGCGCATGGCGGCGACCTTGAGCAGGCTGTTGCCGGCCAGGCCATCACGCTCGTCCTCGAGGACGAGGTCGAGGTTTCGCGCGGCAACATGCTGGTATCGCCGGCCGCACGTCCGCAGGTCGCCGACCAGTTCGCCGCCAATCTGGTCTGGTTCGACGAGCAGGCCCTGCTGCCCGGCCGGTCCTATATCCTGCGCACCGAAACCGATCAGGTGAGCGCGACCGTCACCGATCTGAAATACCGCGTCAACGTCAACGATTTCGCGCATGAAGCGGCGAAGTCCCTCGACCTCAACGAGGTCGGGGTGTGCAACCTGTCGACCCGGGCGCCGATCGCCTTCGATCCCTTCGCCGAGAACCGCACGACCGGCGCCTTCATCCTGATCGACCGCATCAGCAACGCCACCGTCGGCGCCGGGATGATCCTGCATTCGCTGCGCCGCGCCGAGAACATCCATTGGCAATCGCTCGACGTCGGCAAGCGCGGCCGCTCTGACCTCAAGAACCAGCGCCCGGCGGTGTTCTGGTTCACCGGTCTGTCCGGTTCCGGCAAGTCGACCATCGCAAATCTCTTCGAGAGGAAGCTGTTCGCATCCGGCCGCCACACCTACATCCTCGACGGCGACAATGTCCGCCACGGCCTCAATCGCGATCTCGGCTTCACCGACGCGGATCGCGTCGAAAACATCCGCCGCGTCGCCGAAGTGGCCAAGCTGATGGCCGATGCGGGCCTGATCGTTATCGTCTCGTTCATCTCGCCCTTCAGCGCCGAGCGGCGCATGGCGCGCGAGCTGATGGGCGAGGGGGAATTCGTAGAGGTGTTCGTCGACACGCCGTTCGAGGAATGCGCCCGCCGCGACCCGAAGGGCCTTTACGCCCGCGCCTTGAGCGGCGAGATCAAGAACTTCACCGGCGTCGATTCTCCCTACGAGACGCCGGAGAACCCCGAGATCCACCTCAAGACTCTCGGCAGGACGCCCGAGGAGATGGCGGAAGCCCTGGAACACTGGCTGACGGAGCGCGACGTTGCCGAAGAGCAGTATGACGATGGCGGCGGCATCTGACGACGCGGCAATGCTTGGCGTGTTCGAGCGCCTCGCGCTCGATGCCGGCCGCGCGGTGATGCGCGTTTTCCACGAAGGCTGCGCCGTCGACAGCAAGTCCGACTCTTCGCCGGTGACGGAAGCCGATCGCGAAAGCGAAAAGATTATCCTGGCCGGCCTGCGCGCCGCTTATCCGGACATCCCTTGCGTCGCCGAGGAGGAGGTTGCGGCGGGGATTTCCACCCCCCACCCCCACCCTGCCTTTTTTCTCCGC
>NZ_RZST01000091.1:0-17731 GCF_003997575.1 Mesorhizobium sp. M1A.F.Ca.IN.022.07.1.1 | reverse complement strand
TCCTTACACCCGCCCGATCCTCACCGAAATCGAGGGCAAGGTGGCGTTCGAGGATCTGGTCGACGGCATCTCCGTTCAGGAGACGGCCGACGAGTCGACCGGCATCACCAAGCGTGAGGTCATCGACTGGCGTTCGACGCCGCGCGGCAGCGACCTGAAGCCGGCGATTGTCGTGCAGGACGCCAAGGGCAAGGTGGGCAAGCTGTCGAAGGGCGGCGATGCACGCTTCCTGCTCTCGGTCGAGGCCATTCTCTCGGTCGAGCCGGGCGCGCATGTCCGTCCGGGCGACGTGCTTGCGCGTATCCCGATGGAAAGCGCCAAGACCAAGGACATCACCGGCGGTCTGCCGCGGGTGGCCGAACTGTTCGAGGCTCGCCGTCCGAAGGATCACGCCATCATCGCCGAGATCGATGGCACGGTCCGCTTCGGCCGCGACTACAAGAACAAGCGCCGCATCATCATCGAGCCGCACGACTCGACGCTGGAGCCGGTCGAGTACCTGATCCCGAAGGGCAAGCCGTTCCATCTGCAGGACGGCGACGTCATCGAGAAGGGCGACTACATCCTCGACGGCAACCCGGCGCCGCACGACATCCTGGCGATCAAGGGCGTGGAGGCGCTTGCGTCCTACCTCGTCAACGAGATCCAGGAGGTCTACCGCCTGCAGGGCGTGTCGATCAACGACAAGCACATTGAGGTGATCGTTCGCCAGATGCTGCAGAAGGTCGAGATCACCACGCAGGGCGACTCGACCTACATTCCGGGCGACCACGTCGACGTGATCGAGCTGGAAGAGGTCAACGAGCGGTTGATCGAGGACGGCAAGAAGCCGGCCGAAGGTCAGCCGGTGCTGCTCGGCATCACCAAAGCCTCACTGCAGACGCCGTCCTTCATCTCGGCCGCATCCTTCCAGGAGACGACGAGGGTGCTGACGGAAGCCGCGGTCGCCGGTAAGACCGACATGCTGCAGGGTCTGAAGGAGAACGTCATCGTCGGCCGCTTGATCCCGGCCGGTACGGGCGGCACGATGAGCCAAATAAGGCGCATCGCCACCTCGCGCGACGAGCTCATCATCGACGAGCGCCGCAAGGCCTCCGGTGTCGAGGTCGCCGAGCCGATGCTGACCAACATGGTCAACGCCGCGCAGTAAGCGCGGATGCAATGAGAGAAAGAAAAGGGGCCCGCGTGGCCCCTTTTTTCATTCGGGTTATGAACGAGGGAAAACCATGAGCGCCAGGACCTGGACAGCTGTCGACGACTACATCGTCTCCTCACTTTTCGATGCGGATCCCGCGCTAGACGCCGTGCTTGCGGCCAACCGCGAGCAGGGCCTGCCGGCGATCGACGTCTCGGCCGCACAGGGCAAATTGCTTTCGCTTCTGGTGCGGATTCGCGGCGCAAGGAAGGTGCTCGAGATCGGCACGCTCGGTGGTTACTCGACCATCTGGATGGCAAGGGGCCTGCCTGCCGATGGCAGAGTAGTGACGCTGGAGCTTGAGCCGCACCATGCCAAGGTCGCGCGCTCGAACTTCGAGCGGACAGGGGTTTCCGACAAGGTGGATCTGCGGCTCGGGCCAGCTCTTCAATCGCTAGCAGCCTTGGTCAGCGAAAATGCCGGTCCGTTCGACCTGATCTTCATCGACGCCGACAAGCCGAACAACCCGAATTATCTCAGCTGGGCCATGCGGCTGTCGCGCTCCGGAACGGTCATCGTTTGCGACAACGTCATCCGCGACGGCGCCGTGCTGAAGGATGACGGCCGCGACGAAAACGTCGTCGGCGCCCGCGCGGCGTTCTCCTTCATCGGCGGCGAGAAGCGGCTTGACGGCACCGCCATCCAGACCGTCGGCGCCAAGGGCTATGACGGATTTGCGATTGCGATCGTGGACTGACGCCGGCGCTGCACGGGGCTTGCTGTTAATCGAAGAAAGGCTCGACCACATTGCGCTTGCCGAGCATGAAGGCGTCGGCGACGTGCTGGAGCGGGGCCAGGTCGACGTCGCAGATGCCGGCGCGGACAATCTCGGCGAAACGCTTGTAGAGCATCGGATATTCGGCTTCCGGCTCGTCATGGATGATCTTGCCGTCGACGGCGAGCTTTGCGCCGCCGCCCGAAAGCACCATCTTGCCCTTGTCGGTCTCGGCCAGGATGTCCCAGCTCTGCGGACCGCTCTGCAGCCAGTCGAGCTCCATTGTCACCGGGAGCCCGTTCGAGGTGCGGAAGGTGACATGCGCCGCGACCGGCGAGGCGCGGTTCTCGGGGAAGTCGAGCACGGCCGAGGTGATGAACATCGGCGGCAGGATGTGGGTGGCGATCGATAGCGCGTTGATGCCGGGATCGAACACGCCGAAACCGCCCGGCGCCCAGATCCATTCCTGGTTCGGGTGCCAGCGGCGCACGTCTTCCTTCCAGTTGATCGCCGCCGAGTCGATTCTGGCCGAAGCCAGGAAGGCGCGCGCGGCCTCGACCGCCGGCGCGTAGCGCGAATGCCAGCTGGCGAAAAGCGAAACGCCTTTCTTCGCGGCAATCGCCTTCAGGTGCTCGACCTCGCTGACGGTGGCGCCCGGCGGCTTCTCCATGAAGACGTGCTTTCCGGCCTCGAGCGCGGTGCGCGCGGCGTCATAGCGGAACTGCGGCGGCATGCAGAGCGAGACGGCTTCCAGGCCCGGCTCGGCCTCGAGCATCGCCTCGATCGTCGGATAGTTCGGGATGCCGTCCACCTTGCCATGGCGGCTGGCGGCGGCCGCAAGCCGATAACTGCTGTCCTTGGCCAGTGCCGGAAGATGCTGGTCGCGGACGATCTTTCCCACGCCGACGATACCAATCCTGATGGGGTTGCTGGTCATTGGGACTCCGAGGGATGGAAGAAGTAGGTGTTCTTAGGCAGGACAACGGTGCCCGGCAAGCCTGGAACGTAACGGATCGCGAGATTGCGATTTCGGGATCAGCTCGGCGCGTCGAAGGTAACGATCGAGACTTCGCCCTCCAGTGCGCCCTGATAGGCGGACAGATGCGGCTCTTCGTCGGGGGTGCCTTCCATGTCGCCGATCTGGTCGAGCTCGGCTTCGGCGAATCCTTCGGCGGCGAGCGATTCGAGCGCGCGGCGCACGGCAGAATCATCGTCGGGCGCGACCAGCATCACATGCACGCCTTCCGGCTTGCCGCCCTTTCGCCGCCACACCCGGCCGGTGATGATGGTGACCGGGCGCTCCTCGTTGTCGTTCACGGGCTGATTCCTCCGGAAGCGTGGAGTTTTGCCATTCATACCGCCTTACTTGCACGAAGCCGGCCGAGATGACAGGCGAAAGCCGGTCACTTTCTTTCCTTGCTCTTGAAAAAAGACGCAAGAAAATTACATGCTTTTTCCGCATGGCTGCCAAGCTCCGGATCGGGCGCAATATTTGCCGTTCCGGGGTTGACGGATAGGGGGCTTGCGAGTAGAAGCCGCCACGTCAGAACCGATGTGAGACTTGCTTTTCCGAGGCGACGCGCCTTGGAGTTTGCCTCAAACAGGGTTCGTTTTACGAGCGAAAAGACATCTCCGGCGCGCATGAAGCGGCTTCCGCTTCCTCTGCAATTTGTTCGGGCAGGACCGCGAGGCGCGGTGTGTTGCCCGAATTCGCGTATGGACATGACGCTTTGAGCGGCCCTGACAGGGCAAGACACGGAATTGAGAGACAAGAGGGTTTAATGCCTACCGTCAACCAGCTGATCCGCAAGCCGCGCCTGGCGCCGGTGAAGCGCAACAAGGTCCCGGCCATGCAGCAGAACCCGCAGAAGCGGGGCGTCTGCACGCGCGTCTACACGACGACGCCGAAGAAGCCGAACTCGGCGCTGCGCAAGGTGGCCAAGATCCGTCTGACCAATGGTTTCGAAGTGATCGGCTACATCCCGGGCGAAGGCCATAACCTTCAGGAGCACTCGGTGGTCATGATCCGCGGCGGCCGCGTCAAGGATCTGCCGGGCGTCCGCTATCACATCATCCGCGGCGTGCTCGACACGCAGGGTGTGAAGAACCGCAAGCAGCGCCGTTCGAAATACGGTGCCAAGCGTCCGAAGTAAGGGTTTCCGGCTTCGGCGCTTTTTTTGACTGCGCCGTGCCACGAGATTGAGAGACAAGAGCCATGTCCCGTCGTCACAGTGCAGAAAAGCGTGAGATCAATCCGGACCCCAAGTTCGGCGATCTGGTCGTCACCAAGTTCATGAACGCCGTCATGTATGACGGCAAGAAGTCGGTTGCCGAGACCATCGTCTACGGCGCGCTGGACCAGGTCCAGGCCAAGACCAAGCAGGAGCCGGTCGCTGTCTTCCACCAGGCGCTCGACAATGTCGCGCCGCATGTGGAAGTGCGTTCGCGTCGCGTCGGCGGCGCCACCTACCAGGTTCCGGTGGATGTGCGCCCCGAGCGCCGCCAGGCGCTGGCCATCCGCTGGCTGATTGCCGCCGCACGTAACCGCAACGAGACCACGATGGTCGACCGCCTCTCGGGCGAGCTGATGGACGCGGCCAACAACCGCGGCACGGCCGTCAAGAAGCGTGAAGACACCCACAAGATGGCGGAAGCCAACCGCGCCTTCGCGCACTACCGCTGGTAAAGCGCGAACGAGACTGAGAGGCACCTCCCATGGCCCGCGAATACAAAATCGAAGACTACCGCAATTTCGGTATCATGGCGCATATCGACGCCGGCAAGACGACGACGACCGAGCGCGTCCTGTACTACACGGGCAAGTCGCACAAGATCGGCGAAGTCCATGACGGCGCTGCCACCATGGACTGGATGGAGCAGGAGCAGGAACGCGGCATCACCATCACCTCTGCCGCGACCACGACCTTCTGGAAGGGTCGTGACGGCAAGATGCGCCGCTTCAACATCATCGACACTCCCGGACACGTCGACTTCACCATCGAGGTCGAGCGTTCGCTGCGCGTGCTCGACGGCGCCATCGCGCTGCTCGATGCCAACGCCGGCGTCGAGCCGCAGACCGAGACCGTGTGGCGCCAGGCCGACAAGTACCACGTGCCGCGAATGATCTTCTGCAACAAGATGGACAAGATCGGCGCCGACTTCTACCGCTCGGTGGAAATGATCGGTTCGCGCCTCGGCGCGCAGGCCGTCGTCATGCAGCTGCCGATCGGCGCCGAGACCGAGTTCAAGGGCGTCGTCGACCTCGTCGAAATGAACGCGCTTGTCTGGCGCGACGAGACGCTGGGCGCTGCCTGGGACGTCGTCGAAATCCCGGCCGACCTCAAGGACAAGGCCGCTCAGTATCGCGAGAAGATGATCGAGGCCGCCGTCGAGATGGACGAGACCGCGCTCGAGAATTACCTCGAAGGCAACATGCCGTCGAACGACGAGATCCGCGCGCTGATCCGCAAGGGCACGATCGCGGTCAAGTTCTTCCCCATGTTCTGCGGCTCGGCCTTCAAGAACAAGGGCGTACAGCCGCTGCTGGACGCCGTGGTCGAATACCTGCCGTCGCCGATCGACGTGCCGGCCATCAAGGGTGTCGACGCCAAGACCGACGCCGAGATCGAGCGTCATGCCGACGACAACGAGCCGCTGTCGATGCTGGCGTTCAAGATCATGAACGACCCGTTCGTCGGCTCGCTGACCTTCGCTCGCATCTATTCGGGCAAGCTCACCAAGGGCACCTCGCTCGACAACACCGTGAAGGGCAAGAAGGAGCGCATCGGCCGCATGCTGCAGATGCATGCGAATTCGCGCGCCGATATCGAGGAAGCCTATGCCGGCGACATCGTCGCGCTGGCCGGCCTCAAGGACACGACGACCGGCGACACGCTCTGCGATCCGCTGCATCCGGTCATCCTCGAGCGCATGGAATTCCCCGATCCGGTGATCCAGATCGCCATCGAGCCGAAGACCAAGAACGATCAGGAAAAGATGGGCCTCGCGCTGCATCGCCTGGCGGCCGAGGATCCGTCCTTCCGCGTCAAGACCGACGAGGAAAGCGGTCAGACCATCATCGCCGGCATGGGCGAGCTGCATCTCGACATCATCGTCGACCGCATGCGCCGCGAGTTCAAGGTGGAAGCCAATGTCGGCGCTCCGCAGGTGGCCTATCGCGAGACGATCACCCGCACCCACGAGCAGGACTACACGCACAAGAAGCAGACGGGCGGCACCGGCCAGTTCGCTCGCGTCAAGATCGTGTTCGAGCCGAACACCGAGAGCGAAGAGTTCCTGTTCGAGTCCAAGATCGTCGGCGGCGCGGTGCCGAAGGAATACATCCCCGGCGTCGAGAAGGGCATCCAGAGCGTCATGGGTTCCGGCCCGTTTGCCGGCTTCCCGATGATCGGCGTCAAGGCGACGCTGATCGACGGCGCCTTCCACGACGTCGACTCCTCGGTGCTGGCGTTCGAAATTGCCTCCCGCGCCTGCTTCAAGGAAGCCGCACCCCGGCTTGGTGTGCAGCTCCTGGAGCCGATCATGAAGGTCGAGGTCGTGACGCCGGAAGACTATGTCGGCGGCGTTATCGGCGACCTCAACGGCCGTCGCGGCCAGATCCAGGGCCAGGAAGCGCGCGGCGTGGCCGTCGTCATCAACGCGATGGTGCCTTTGGCCAACATGTTCAAGTACGTCGACAATCTGCGTTCGATGTCGCAGGGCCGCGCCCAGTACACGATGCAGTTCGACCACTATGAGCCGGTCCCTACGGCGGTGGCCCAGGAAGTCCAGAAAAAGTACGCGTGAGAATGCCTGTGCCACCGGAACCGCGGCTCTTACGCGTTTCCGGTTCGGCTGGAGCGAATATCAATTTCCCCGAGCGGGATGAGTAAGACGGAGAAATACAGTGGCAAAAGGTAAATTCGAGCGCACCAAGCCGCATGTGAACATTGGCACGATCGGCCACGTCGATCATGGCAAGACGTCGCTGACGGCGGCGATCACGAAGTATTTTGGCGAATACAAGCGCTATGACCAGATCGACGCGGCGCCGGAAGAGAAGGCGCGCGGCATCACCATCTCGACAGCGCATGTCGAGTATGAGACGGCCAACCGTCACTACGCCCATGTCGACTGCCCCGGCCATGCCGACTATGTCAAGAACATGATCACCGGCGCCGCCCAGATGGACGGCGCGATCCTGGTGGTTTCGGCCGCCGACGGCCCGATGCCGCAGACCCGCGAGCACATCCTGCTTGCCCGCCAGGTCGGCGTGCCCTCGATCGTGGTGTTCCTGAACAAGGTCGACCAGGTCGACGACGCCGAGCTGCTCGAGCTGGTCGAGCTCGAGGTTCGCGAGCTGTTGACCAAGAACGAGTTCCCCGGCGACGACATTCCGATCGTCAAGGGTTCGGCGCTGGCAGCACTTGAGGATTCGAACAAGACCATCGGCGAGGACGCCATCCGCGAGCTGATGGCGCAGGTCGACGCCTATATCCCGACGCCGGTCCGTCCGCTGGACAAGCCGTTCCTGATGCCGATCGAGGACGTGTTCTCGATCTCGGGCCGCGGCACGGTCGTGACCGGCCGCGTCGAGCGCGGCGTGGTCAAGGTCGGCGAGGAATTGGAGATCGTCGGCATCCGTCCGACGGCCAAGACCACCTGCACGGGCGTCGAGATGTTCCGCAAGCTGCTCGACCAGGGCCAGGCCGGCGACAACATCGGCGCGCTGTTGCGCGGCATCGACCGCGAGGGTGTCGAGCGCGGCCAGGTTCTGGCCAAGCCGGGTTCGGTGAAGCCGCACAAGAAGTTCGTGGCCGAAGCCTACATCCTGACCAAGGACGAGGGCGGCCGTCACACGCCGTTCTTCACCAACTACCGTCCGCAGTTCTACTTCCGCACCACCGACGTGACGGGCATCGTGACGCTGCCGGCCGGCACCGAGATGGTGATGCCCGGCGACAACATCACCGTCGACGTCGAGCTGATCGTGCCGATCGCGATGGAAGAGAAGCTGCGCTTCGCCATCCGTGAAGGCGGCCGCACCGTCGGTGCCGGCATCGTCGTCACCATCAAAGAATAATTGGACGAAACGGATCTGTCGCGGGCGCGGGGCTGCCCGCGCCGCGCCAGAACAAGGAATTGACGCATGAACGGACAGAATATCCGCATCCGCCTTAAGGCGTTTGACCACCGGGTGCTCGACGCCTCGACGCGCGAAATCGTGTCGACCGCCAAGCGTACCGGCGCCAACGTCCGCGGCCCCATTCCGCTGCCGACGCGGATCGAAAAGTTCACGGTCAACCGGTCGCCTCACGTCGACAAGAAGAGCCGCGAGCAGTTCGAGATGCGCACCCACAAGCGGCTGCTCGACATCGTCGATCCGACCCCGCAGACGGTCGATGCTCTGATGAAGCTCGATCTGGCCGCCGGTGTCGACGTCGAGATCAAGCTCTAAGGAACAAGAGGGCGGGGCGACCCGGAACTCTGAAGGAAGCAAGAGGCGTGGAGGGGCGTCAGCCCCGACAGGGAACTCTAAAGGAATTGAACCGATGCGTTCAGGTGTGATTGCAAAGAAGGTGGGAATGACCCGCATCTATAACGATGCCGGGGAACACGTTCCCGTCACCGTTCTCCAGATGGAGAACTGCCAGGTCGTGGCGCAGCGCACGCAGGAGAAGAACGGCTACACCGCCGTCCAGCTCGGCGTTGGCCTTGCCAAGGTGAAGAACACGTCGAAGGCGATGCGCGGCCATTTCGCTGCCGCCTCCGTCGAGCCAAAGGCGAAGCTCGCCGAGTTCCGCGTCTCCGCCGACAACATGATCGACGTCGGCGCCGAGCTCACCGTCGAGCACTTCGTCGCCGGCCAGAAGGTCGACGTGACGGGCACCTCGACCGGCAAGGGTTTCCAGGGCGTGATCAAGCGGCACAACATGGGTGGCGGCCGCGCCACGCACGGTAACTCGGTCTCGCACCGCACGCACGGCTCGACCGGTCAGCGCCAGGACCCCGGCAAGGTGTTCAAGGGCAAGAAGATGGCCGGCCACATGGGCGACGTCCGCGTCACCACCCAGAATGTCGAGGTCGTCTCGACCGATGCCGACCGCGGCCTGATCCTGATCCGCGGCGCCGTCCCGGGAGTGAAGGGCGCCTGGATCCTGGTCCGTGACGCGGCCAAGGTTGCGCTGCCGGCCAACGCGCCGAAGCCAGCCGCGATCCGTGCCGCTGCCGCCAAGAACGATGCCCCGGCCAATGAGGGAGCGGAATAATGGACCTCAAGATCACAACCCTCGGCGGCAAGGACGCTGGCAAGGTAAAGCTCTCCGAGGAGATCTTCGGCCTTGACCCGCGTGAGGACATCCTGCAGCGCGTGGTGCGCTGGCAGCTGGCCAAGAAGCAGCAGGGCACGCACAAGGCCAAGGGCCGCGCCGAGATCGCGCGCACCGGCGCCAAGATGTACAAGCAGAAGGGTACGGGCCGCGCCCGTCACCATTCGGCTCGCGCTCCGCAGTTCCGCGGCGGTGGCAAGGCGCACGGCCCGGTCGTGCGCAGCCATGAGCACGAGCTGCCGAAGAAGGTGCGCGCGCTGGGCTTGAAGCACGCTCTCTCGGCCAAGGCCAAGAGCGCTTCGCTGATCATCGTTGACGAGCTGAAGCTCGCCGAAGCCAAGACCAAGGCGCTGGTGGCGAGCCTCGAGACGCTCGGGCTCACCAATGCCCTGGTGATTGGCGGCGCCGAGCTTGACCAGAACTTCAAGCTGGCGGCGACCAATATTCCCAACATCGACGTGCTGCCGATCCAGGGCATCAACGTCTACGACATTCTGCGCCGCGGCACGCTGGTCCTTTCGAAGGCCGCCGTCGAGGCTCTCGAGGAGCGCTTCAAATGACCGACCTCCGTCACTACGACGTGATCGTCTCGCCGGCGATCACCGAAAAGTCGACCATGGCTTCCGAGCAGAACCAGGTCGTCTTCAATGTCGCCAAGAAGGCGTCGAAGCCGGAAATCAAGGCTGCCGTGGAAGCTCTCTTCGGCGTCAAGGTTACGGCCGTGAACACGCTCGTCCGCAAGGGCAAGATCAAGCGCTTCCGCGGCACGGTTGGCCGCCAGGGCGACGTCAAGAAGGCGGTTGTGACGCTGGCCGACGGCCAGTCGATCGACGTCGCGACGGGTCTCTGAGCAAGGCCGCGAGGACAGGACAATGGCACTCAAGAAATTCAACCCGGTAACGCCGAGCACCCGTCAGCTGGTCATCGTCGACCGCTCGGGCCTCTACAAGGGCAAGCCCGTCAAGGGCCTGACCGAAGGCCTGACCAAGTCGGGCGGCCGCAATAATTACGGCCGCATCACGGCCCGCTTCATCGGCGGCGGTCACAAGCGTTCGTACCGCATCATCGACTTCAAGCGTAAGAAGTACGACGTCGTCGGCACGGTCGAGCGCATCGAATACGATCCGAACCGCACCGCCTTCATCGCGCTGATCAAGTATGACGACGGCGAGCTGTCCTACATCCTGGCGCCGCAGCGTCTGGCTGCCGGCGACAAGATCGTGGCCGGCGAAGCGGTCGACGTGAAGCCGGGCAACGCGATGCCGCTGGCCTCGATGCCGGTCGGCACGATCGTCCACAATATTGAGCTGAAGCCGGGCAAGGGCGGCCAGGTCGCCCGTTCGGCCGGCGGCTACGCCCAGCTCGTCGGCCGCGACCAGGGCATGGCGATCCTGCGCCTCAACTCGGGCGAGCAGCGCGTCGTGCACGGCTCGTGCATGGCCACCGTCGGCGCCGTGTCGAACCCCGATCACGGCAACATCAACGACGGCAAGGCCGGCCGCACGGTGTGGCGTGGCAAGCGCCCGCACAATCGCGGCGTGGCCATGAACCCGGTCGATCATCCGCACGGTGGTGGCGAAGGCCGCACCTCGGGTGGCCGTCACCCGGTTTCGCCCTGGGGCAAGCCGACCAAGGGCAAGAAGACGCGGTCCAACAAGGCGACCGACAAGTTCATCGTGCGCTCGCGCCATCAGCGCAAGAGCTAAGAAGAGGTAACGCCAAGTGACTCGTTCGATTTGGAAAGGCCCCTTCATCGACGGCTACCTTCTCAAGAAGGTGGACAAGGTTCGTGAAGGCGGTCGCAATGAGGTGATCAAGATGTGGAGCCGTCGCTCCACCATCCTGCCGCAGTTCGTCGGCTTCACCTTCGGTGTCTACAACGGCCAGAAGCACGTTCCCGTCTCCGTGAACGAGGACATGGTCGGCCACAAGTTCGGTGAATTCGCTCCGACCCGGACCTACTACGGTCATGGCGCGGATAAGAAGGCGAAGAGGAAATAATCATGGGCAAGGCCAAAGCTCCGCGCAGGCTTGCTGACAACGAGGCGCGCGCCGTTCTGCGCACCATCCGTATCAGCCCGCAGAAGCTGAACCTGGTTGCCGCGCTGATCCGCGGCAAGAAGGTCGCGACAGCGCTTTCCGACCTCGAATTCTCGGCCAAGCGGATTTCCGGCACGGTCAAGAAGACCCTGGAGTCGGCGATCGCCAACGCGGAAAACAACCACGACCTCGATGTCGACGCACTGATCGTATCGGAAGCCTATGTCGGCAAGTCGATCGTCATGAAGCGTTTCCACGCGCGTGGCCGTGGTCGCGCCAGCCGTATCGAAAAGCCGTTCTCGCACCTCACGATCGTCGTTCGTGAAGTCGAGGAAAAAGGGGAGGCCGCATAATGGGCCAGAAAGTCAATCCGATCGGGCTGCGTCTCGGCATCAACCGCACCTGGGATTCGCGCTGGTTCGCGAACACCGGCGAATACGGTCAGCTGCTGCATGAAGACATCAAGATCCGTAAGTATCTTGAGAAGGAACTCAAGCAGGCCGCGATCTCCAAGGTCGTGATCGAGCGTCCGCACAAGAAGTGCCGCGTCACCATCCATGCCGCGCGTCCGGGCCTGATCATCGGCAAGAAGGGCGCCGACATCGAGAAGCTCCGCAGGAAGCTGATGGAGATGACGAAGTCCGAGACGCACCTCAACATCGTTGAAGTGCGCAAGCCGGAAATCGACGCCACGCTGATCGCCCAGTCGATCGCCCAGCAGCTCGAACGCCGCATCGCGTTCCGTCGCGCCATGAAGCGCGCCGTTCAGTCGGCCATGCGTCTTGGTGCCGAAGGCATCCGCATCAACTGCTCCGGCCGTCTCGGCGGCGCCGAAATCGCGCGCATGGAGTGGTACCGCGAAGGCCGCGTGCCGCTGCATACGCTGCGCGCCGATGTCGACTACGGCACGGCCGAGGCGAACACGGCGTATGGCATCTGCGGCGTCAAGGTGTGGGTGTTCAAGGGCGAGATCCTCGAGCACGACCCGATGGCGTCGGAGCGTCGCGCCACGGAAGGCGATCACGGCGGTCAGACCGGCGAGCGTGAGCGCGGTCGCCGTCGCGAGAACGCCTGAGAAATTTGAGAATTTGGAGTTAGAACGATGCTGCAGCCAAAGCGCACAAAGTTCCGCAAGCAGTTCAAGGGCCGTATCCACGGTACCGCCAAGGGCGGCACCAATCTGGATTTCGGCGGTTTCGGGCTGAAGGCGCTTGAGCCGAACCGCGTCACCGCGCGCGAGATCGAGGCGGCCCGCCGCGCGATCACCCGCGAGATGAAGCGCGCCGGCCGCGTCTGGATCCGGGTGTTCCCGGATCTGCCGGTCACCTCGAAGCCGACCGAAGTGCGCATGGGTAAGGGCAAGGGCGCCGTCGACTACTGGGCGGCGCGCGTCAAGCCTGGCCGCATCATGTTCGAGATCGACGGCGTCAGCGAAGAAACCGCGCGTGAGGCGCTGCGTCTCGGCGCCGCCAAGCTCTCGGTCAAGACGCGCTTCGTGCAGCGCATCGCAGAATAAGGACAGGCGATCATGAAAGCCGAAGATATCCGGACCAAGACCCAGGATCAGCTGGCCGACGACCTGGCCGCCCTCAAGAAGGAGCAGTTCAATCTGCGCTTCCAGAAGGCCACCGGCCAGCTCGAGAAGACCGCACGCGTGAAGCAGGTCCGCAGGGACATCGCGCGCATCAAGACCATCGCCGCGGAAAAAGCCGCGGCCAAGAAGGCTTAAGGACGAGAACCATGCCAAAGCGCATCCTGCAGGGCACCGTGGTCAGCGACAAGAACGAGAAGACGGTCGTCGTCAAGGTCGAGCGGCGCTTCACGCATCCCGTGATGAAGAAGACCGTGCGCCTGACCAAGAAGTACAAGGCGCATGACGAGAACAACGCCCACAAGGTCGGCGACCAGGTGTTCATCCAGGAATCGAAGCCGATCTCCAAGGACAAGCGCTGGGTCGTCATCACCGCGGATCAGGCTTGATCCGGGCGAACGAAACGAATTTTGGACAGACCGGGGAGGGGTGAAAGCCCGTCCCGTTAGAAAAGAAGAAGGCGGCCAGTCATGATTCAGATGCAAACAAACCTCGACGTCGCGGACAATTCCGGCGCCCGTCGTGTCATGTGCATCAAGGTGCTGGGCGGTTCGAAGCGGAAGTATGCCTCCGTCGGCGACATCATCGTGGTGTCGATCAAGGAAGCCATCCCGCGCGGCCGCGTTAAGAAGGGCGATGTGATGAAGGCGGTCGTGGTTCGCACGGCCAAGGACATCCGCCGTCCGGACGGCAGCGTGATCCGTTTCGACAAGAACGCGGCCGTTCTCGTCGACAACAAGAAAGAGCCGATCGGCACACGTATCTTCGGGCCGGTTCCGCGCGAGCTTCGCGCCAAGAACCACATGAAGATCATCTCGCTCGCGCCTGAAGTGCTGTAAGGAGCCGGACCCATGCAAAAGATCAGAAAAGGCGACAAGGTCGTCGTGCTTGCCGGCAAGGACAAGGGCCGTTCGGGCGAAGTCCTGTCGGTGCAGCCGAAGGAAGACACCGCGCTGGTCCGCGGCGTGAACCTCATTCGCCGTCACCAGAAGCAGACCCAGTCCCAAGAGGGCGGGATCATCACCAAGGAAGCGCCGATCCACCTGTCGAACATCGCGCTAGCCGACCCTAAGGACGGCAAGCCGACCCGCGTCGGCTTCGCCATCCAGAAGGACGGCAAGAAGGTGCGCGTCGCCAAGCGTTCGGGAGAAGTCATCAATGGCTAAGGCTGAAACCAAGCAGGTAGCTGCCAAGAACGAGCCGCGCCTCAAGAAGGTCTATCAGGAGACCATCCGCAAGGCGCTGCAGGAGCAGTTCGGCTACGACAACGAGATGCAGGTTCCGCGCATCGACAAGATCGTGCTGAACATGGGTGTCGGCGAAGCGACCGGCGATTCCAAGAAGCCCTCGGTCGCGGCCGAGGACCTCGCGCTGATCGCCGGCCAGAAGGCTGTCGTCACCCGCGCCCGCAACTCGATCGCGGGCTTCAAGGTGCGCGAGAACATGCCGATCGGCGCCAAGGTCACGCTGCGCAAGGAACGCATGTACGAGTTCCTCGACCGCCTCGTGAACATCGCGCTGCCGCGCGTTCGCGACTTCCGCGGACTGAACCCGAAGAGCTTTGACGGCCGTGGCAACTACGCCATGGGCATCAAGGAGCACATCGTGTTCCCGGAGATCAACTACGACAAGGTTGATCAGGTCTGGGGCATGGACGTCATCGTTTGTACGACGGCGAAGACGGATGACGAGGCCAGAGCGCTGCTCAAGGCCTTCAACTTCCCCTTCCGCCAGTAACGGCAGCGAAAAAGGAAAAATCTGAAATGGCAAAGACCAGCTCAGTCGAGAAGAACAACCGGCGCCGCAAGCTTGCCGGTCAGTACGCCGCCAAGCGCAAGGCGCTCAAGGACATCGTCATGGACCAGTCCAAGCCGATGGAAGAGCGTTTCCGCGCCCAGTTGAAGCTTTCGGCGCTGCCGCGCAACTCGGCCAAGATCCGCATCCGCAACCGCTGCGAAGTGACGGGGCGTCCGCGCGCCTACTATCGCAAGCTCAAGCTTTCGCGTATCGCGCTTCGCGATCTGGGCAACAACGGCCAGATCCCGGGCCTGGTCAAGTCGAGCTGGTAAGGAGACACTGAGATGTCATTGAGCGATCCTCTCGGCGATATGCTGACCCGCATCCGCAACGCCTATGGCCGCAAGAAGTCGAGCGTCTCGACCCCGGCCTCGCGTCTGCGCGCCCGCGTCCTCGAAGTGCTGAAGTCGGAAGGCTATATTCGCGACTACAGCCAGACTGACTTCGAGAACGGCAAGTCGGAAATCGAGATCGAGCTGAAGTATTTCGACGGCGCTCCGGTCGTGCGCGAAATCGAGCGCGTCTCGAAGCCCGGCCGCCGCGTCTATGTCTCGGCCAAGTCGATCCCGCATGTCGCCAACGGCCTCGGCATCGCCATCCTTTCGACGCCGAAGGGCGTCATGGCCGATCACGAAGCGCGCGAGCAGAATGTCGGCGGCGAGATCCTCTGCCAGATTTTCTAAGGGTGAATGGTCAATGGTGAATAGTGAATGGTGAGGCTGCACGGGACTTTGACCGCGCCGTTCGCCATTCCACCATTCACCATTCACAGCAGTAAAGGAAAGAGGAGACAACAATGTCTCGTATCGGAAAGAAACCCGTTTCGCTGCCGCAGGGCGTCTCCGCGACCGTCAACGGCCAGACCGTGACGGCGAAGGGCCCCAAGGGCGAGCTGAAGTTCGTGGTCAACGACGAAGTGCTGGTCAAGATGGAAGGCGCCGAGATTTCGGTCGAGCCGCGCGACCAGACCAAGACCGCCCGCGCCAAGTGGGGCATGTCGCGCACGCAGATCGTCAACATCCTGCAGGGCGTCAAGGACGGCTTCGAGAAGAAGCTCGAGATCACCGGCGTCGGCTATCGCGCCGCCATGCAGGGCAAGAACCTGCAGCTGGCGCTCGGCTTCAGCCACGACGTGGTCTATGAGACGCCGCAGGGCATCACGATCTCCGTGCCGAAGCCGACCGAAATCACGGTCTCCGGCATCGACAAGCAGCAGGTCGGCCAGGTCGCGGCCGAGATCCGCGAGTATCGCGGTCCCGAACCCTACAAGGGCAAGGGCGTGCGCTATGCCGACGAGCGGATTGTCCGCAAGGAAGGCAAGAAGAAGTAAGACTTTTAATCGCCGCGGGGCGCGACCGCGGGAGGCTTGGCCTACCGCACACGGTTGCCCCCGTTTTCTGAAGGCAAGGAACAGAATCATGGCTAGCCCCAAAGAAACCACCCAGCGCCGCGCGCAGCGCGTGCGCCGCCAGCTCAAGAAGGTCGCCGGCGAGCGGCCGCGGCTTTCGGTGCATCGCACCTCGAAGCACATCTACGTCCAGGTCATCGACGACGCCAAGGGCCACACGCTGGCCGCCGCCTCGACCCTGGAGAAGGAGCTGAAGGGCTCGCTCAAGACCGGCGCCGACAGCGCCGCTGCTGCCGCGGTCGGCAAGCTGATCGCCGAGCGCGCGTCGAAGGCCGGCGTCAAGGAAGTCGTCTTCGATCGTGGCCCGTACATCTATCACGGCCGCGTCAAGGCGCTGGCCGAGGCTGCCCGCGAAGGCGGTCTGAGCTTCTAATGCATGATCCCGAAAAGTTGCAGACTTTTCGGACAGGATCATGCAAAGGAGAAATTCACCGCCGGTGGTCGATAGAGGCGCCGGCAAACAGCAACCCGTGCTTCCGGAAAAGAACAAGGACTAGGATATGGCACAGGAACGTAGGGAAGGCGGCCGCGGCCGCGAGCGTGAACGCGAAGAGCGCGACGACGGCATGGTGGACAAGCTTGTCCACATCAACCGCGTCGCCAAGGTGGTGAAGGGCGGCCGTCGCTTCGGCTTTGCCGCGCTCGTCGTCGTGGGCGATCAGAAGGGCCGCGTCGGCTTTGGCCACGGCAAGGCGCGCGAAGTGCCGGAGGCGATCCGCAAGGCGACCGAATCGGCCAAGCGCGACATGATCTTCGTGCCGCTGCGTTCGGGCCGCACGCTGCATCACGACGTCGAGGGCCGCTGGGGCGCCGGACGCGTTCTGCTGCGCGCCGCCAAGCAGGGTACCGGCATCATCGCTGGCGGCCCGATGCGCGCCGTCTTCGAGACACTCGGCATGCACGACGTGGTCGCCAAGTCGATGGGTTCGTCGAACCCATACAACATGGTTCGCGCCACCTTCGACGCGCTGAAGAGCCAGATGCATCCGAAGGATGTGGCCGCTGCGCGCGGCATCAAGTACTCGACCCTTCAGGCCCGCCGCGGCACCGCCGTCGCGGCCGAAGAATAGTCGACGCTGACCAGGGATTTCGACCATGGCCAAGAAAGCTACCAAGACCATCACCATCGAGCAGATCGGTTCGCCGATCCGCCGGCCGAAGGAGCAGCGCGCGACGCTGGTCGGCCTCGGCCTCAACAAGATGCACAAGCGGCGTACGCTGGAAGACACCCCTTCGGTGCGCGGCATGATCGCCGCCGTCCAGCACCTCGTCCGCGTTGTGGACGAGGCCTGAACGGAAGCGCGGGAGACAGAAACATGAAACTCAACGATCTGCGTGACAAGGACGGCGCCACGCACTCCAGGAAGCGCCTCGGTCGCGGCATCGGCTCCGGCTCTGGCAAGACCGCCGGTCGCGGCGTCAAGGGCCAGAAGGCACGCTCGGGCGTTGCCATCAACGGCTTCGAGGGCGGCCAGATGCCGCTTTACCGGCGCCTGCCGAAGCGCGGCTTCAACAACCTGTTCGCCAAGAGCTTCACCGTCGTGTCGCTTGCTCGCATCCAGGCTGCCGTCGATGCCAAGAAGCTCGACGCGAAGGAGACCGTGACGGCTGAGACCCTGATCGCTGCCGGCGTCATCCGCCGCGCCAAGGACGGCGT
>NZ_RZST01000090.1:0-17732 GCF_003997575.1 Mesorhizobium sp. M1A.F.Ca.IN.022.07.1.1 | reverse complement strand
ACATAGCGCCGAACCGCGGAGGGGTCGGCGCGCAGTTCCTCGACATCGACGGTCTCGCGGTTGCGGCCGTTCTCGATGAATGAGATGCGGTCGGCGACCGACAGCACGGCGTCGACGCGCTGCTCGACCAGGATCGTCGAGACGCCCAGATCGCGCAGCTTCGCCACCGTCTCGCGGATCTTGGCGATCATCGACGGCATCAGCCCTTCGGTGGGCTCGTCGAGAAGAAGCACCTGCGGCCCGAGGCAGAGCGCACGCGCCATGGCAAGCATTTGCTGCTCGCCTCCGGAAAGCGTGCCGGAGCGTTGCTTCAAGCGCTCTCGCAACAGCGGGAAAAGGTCGAGGACGCGTTCCCGCGTCGCCTTGCCCTTGCCGCGGGCCATCAGGCCGATCTCGACGTTTTCCGCCACCGTCATGTCGGCGAATAATCGCCGGCCCTGCGGCACATAAGCGACGCCCGTCTTCGGCACGTCATGCGCGGCAAGCCCGGTCAGCTCCTTGCCGGCCAGTCTGATCGAACCGGCAGCGGCCGGAACCAGCCCCATGATCGCCTTCAGCGTCGTCGTCTTGCCGGCGCCGTTGCGGCCGAACAGGCAAAGCACTTCGCCCTTGTTGAGGACAAGGTCGAGCCCGTAGAGCACCTGCACCTCGCCGTAAAAACAGTCGAGGCCGGAAATGGCGAGCAGCCCGCTCTCGGTGCCGGGGAGATCAGCCATGGGTCGCTCCCAGATAGGCATCCTGTACCTCGGCATTGGCGCGGATCTGCTCGGGCGTGCCCTCAGCGAGAATCTTTCCCGAATTGAAGACGGTGATGCGGTCGGCAAGCTGCATGACCACCGGCATGTTGTGCTCGATGAGCAGCACGGTGGCATGCTTGGCGATCTCGCGCACCAGTAGGACGAAATTGTCGATCTCGCTGTCGGCCAGCCCTTGCGTCGGCTCGTCAAGGATCAACAGGCGCGGCCTCAGCGCCAGGCCCATTGCCACCTCCAGCAGGCGCTGGTGGCCGTAGGAAAGCTGGCCGGCCGGCGTGCCGGCGCGGTCGGCGAGGCCGGTGCGTTCCAGCGCCGCCATGACGCCGCTCCTCACCTGCCCCTTCGAGCGGCCGTCGGTCAGCGTGCGCTGCACCGGCAACGCGACATTGTCGTAGGCCGTGAGATTGGCGAAGACGCTGGTGATCTGGAAGGTGTAGGCAACGCCGAGGCGAACCCTTTTGTAAGCCGGCATGGTCGTGATGTCGGCGCCGTCGAAGACGATCATGCCGGAGGACGGCTGGATGCGGCCGCTGAGCAGACTGACGAAAGTTGTCTTACCGGCGCCATTGGGGCCGATGATGGCGCGGATTTCGCCCGGCATCAGCGCGAAATCGACGCCGTCGACGGCGCGCAAGCCCCCGAAACGGCGCGAAAGACCCTTGGTGGTGAGCAGCGGCATCACGGCAACCATCCGAGCCAGCGCTGGCGGACGCTGCCCAGAACGCCCTTCGGAAAGAAGAGCACCAGCACGATCAGCGCCACGCCGACGATCAAAAGATAGGCGGAGGTGAAGCCGCTGGTGATGTCGGTGACATAATACATGAACAGCGTGCCGATGAGCGGCCCGAGAATGGTCGCGGCGCCGCCGAGCAGCACCCAGAGCAGTGGCAGGATCGAATACTGCACCGACGCGAAGCTCGATCCAATATAGCCGAACAGCAGCGCGTAAGCCGCACCGGACGCGGCGCAGATGGCGCCCGAGGCAATGACGGCGACGAGCTTGTTGGCGACGGTGTCGTAGCCCAGCATCTTCGTGCGCTCCTCATTCTCGCGAATGGCGACCAGCACGCGGCCGAAGCGGGAGCGAACGACGGCAAGCGTGATGAGCAGCACGACCGAGAACAGCGCCAGAGCGCTCATGTAGCGCACAGTCGGATTGGTCAGGTCGAGCGATGCGCCGCCGATCGCGATTATTCTCGACGGCTGCTGGATGACAAGGCCCTGGTCGCCGCCGGTCCAGGCGGCGAAATAAAGGATGAGCAGATAGAAGACCTGCGCGAACATCATGGTGACGATCATGAAGGCCACACCCGATGTGCGCAGCGCGAGCAGGCCAATGACCAAGGCAAGCAGGGCGCCGCAGGCAACCCCGGCGACGAAGGCTTCCGGCACGCCCCAGCCCAATTGATAGACAGCCAGCCCGGCACCATAGAGGCCGGCCGAGAAGAACATGGCGTGACCGAGGCTGAGCAGGCCGACATAGCCGAAGAGCAGGTTGTAGCCCATGGCGAAGACGGCAAGCGCCATGATGCGCGCGAACAGGCCCTGATGATAATCGGGCAGGACGAAATTCAGCGCGAACAGGAGCGCGATGACGCCGATATGCAGCGCGTAGATCTTCGCCGGCGAAGCATCCTTCATCGTGCCGCCGTCCCGAACAGGCCCTGCGGCCGGAACACCAGCACCATGGCGACCACCAGCGTGGCGATGATCTTGGCCAAGGTCGGCGAGAAGAACACCGAGACGATGCCGTCGGAGAGGCCGATCAGGATGGCGGCGACCACCGTGCCGCGCAATGAGCCGAGGCCGCCGATGATGACGACGATGAAGGACAACAGCAGCGGGTCCTGCCCCATCAGGTAGTGCGCCTGGCTGATCGGCACGATCAGCACCGCCGCGATTGCCGCCAGCATGGCGCCGATGGCGAACACGCCGGCATAGACACGCTCGACCGGGATGCCGAAGGCCTGCGCCGTCTCGCGGTCATACTGGGTGGCGCGCATGATCAGGCCGATTTTCGTCCGTGTCAGCACCAGCCAGGTGATCACCAGCAGAACCGCGGAGGCGGCAATGACCGAAAGCTTGTAGCCTGAATAGCCGAACCACGGCAGCAGGATGCGGTAATTGAAGGGTGGCTCGACCGGGCGCGCTTCCGGGCCGTAGAAGGTCAGCGCCAGCTGCTGGATGATATAGAGCATGCCGATGGTGGCGACGATGGTGCCTTCGGGATTGTAGTTCAGCCGGCGCAGCACCAGCCATTCGGCAAGAAACGCGACCAGCCCGACCAGCAACGGCGCGATCACCAGCGCGGCGACGAAGCCGATCGCGGGATGGCCGGAAATCGCCGTCGAGATCGCCCAGGCAAGCACGGCGCCCAGCATGAAGAACTCGCCATGCGCGACATTGACGATGCGCATGACGCCGAACACCAGCGACAGGCCAAGCGCCGTCAGCGCCAGCACGGCGGACGTGACGAGGCCTTCCAGGGCGGCGAGCAGGAAGTGGGGTCCGAACTGCATGGGCTAGATACCGGCGGATGCGCGAGGCGCCGCTCTCTGCCCTGCCGGACTGTCCGGCAGGACAGAGGGGGGTGGCTTGGCGCTCACGCTCGGTGAAACGTCGAAGCTCACAGCGCCTGCGTCGTGTAATCCCCTTCCGGCTCGTAGAGGCCGTCCTCGATCTTGGTCTTGTGGACGACCTTCAGCTTGCCGCCTTCGACCTTGGAGATGTTCTGGATGCCGAAGCATTGGTGGATCTTGCCGTTAAAGGTTTTCGGACCCTGCGGATGCTCCGGTCCTTCGGCGAATTCCTTCAGCGCTTCGGTTGCCTCGACCAGCTTGGCGCGGTCTTCCGGCCCCTTATAGCCGGCATCCTCCATCGCCTTCTTGATGACATAGAGCGTCTCCCAGCAGCCGAACATGTGGGCAGCGGTGGAGACGTCCTTGGGATCGCCGACGGCGGCGCCATTGTCGTCGATGCCGACGGCGGCGCGATAGGCCTTCTGCGCGGCCGAGTCATCGGGCTGCGCGTAGCGCGGCGAGCCTTCCCAGAAATGGCTGCCGTCGAGGAATTCGAGGCCGGGGCTGTTGATGTCGACGGCTTCGAGGGAGTCGATGAAGCCGAAGAGCTGCGGCCTTTGCGAGCCGTAGAACTCGCCGAGCTCCTTGACGAAGGTGAGCACGGCCGGACCCACCATGACGTGGTAGATCACCTCGGTCTCGGCCGGGATCTGCGGGAAGTATTTGGTGAAGGACGACTCCGTCGGCGGGATGGCGATCTGCGCGATCACGTCGGCGCCTTGCGCCTTCAACGCCGGCGGCAGGTAGTCGCGATGGTCGTAGCCGAAGGCGAAGTCGGGGAAGATCTGCGTCACCTTCTTGCCGGCATTCGCCGCGATCCACGGCGCCATCGACTGGATCTGGCTCTTCACGTCGGTGATGCCGGGCTGGAAGACGTAGCGGTTGAGCTTGGTCGAGGCGACGTGGTGGCCTTCGCTGACCACGAAATAGGGGATCTTGTTTTCGCCGGCGGCGGGCGCCGAGCCGATCACCACATGCGAGAACAGCGTGCCGAAGATGATGTCGGTCTTATGCTGCGTGGCGAACTTGCCGACCACCTCGGCGCCGCGGGCAGGATCGGTGCCATCATCTTCGATCACCAGCTCGACCTTGCGGCCGCTGATACCGCCGGCATCGTTGATCGCCTTGACGGCGGCAGCGCTCGTCTTCTCGTACCAGCGGCCGTAGGCGGCGCCGATGCCGGTGCGGTGCGACTGGAAGCCGATCTTGATCGGCGCCGAACTCTGCGCCTGGCTGTAGCGAACGAAGCCGGGCGCGAGCGCCAGGCCGGCGCCGGCGGCGATGCCTTTCAGCGCTGTGCGGCGGGAAAGCGTGCTTTTGGAGAGGTCGAAAAATCCGTTCTTGTCAGCCATGTCCGTTCCCCTGTTTTCAGTTTTTTGACCAGCGATAAGGCGGCTCGATCCTCCGCGCTCGGAGGACGCGAAAATTGCATGTGTACAAACTAAATCACCAAAGCTGTGACGTGGCAAGCGAGCTTCCACCCGACCCGATTTTCGGGGCCATGCGCGCGTCATGACGGGCCCTTGTCTCATCCTGCCGTCGGCGTGGCAAGCAGCCATAGGCCGAATATGGTGTAGGCGATCATCAGAAGCGTCAGCGGCAGCTGGCTGAGCGCCGCGCGCGACGGCTGCGGGTGGAGTCGCCAGGCTAGGCCGTGTGCGATCAAGACCGCCAGCACATGGCCGACGATGATGACGCCGGCCTGCAGATTCCAGAGCCACCAGGCCGACTCGGCGCCGACGACAACGCCCGCCTCGACCATCCTGTCGGCGGTGCCGAACAGGTTCCAGCCGAGTGCGAACGGGTCGGACAAAGCGACCAGCGCGTATTGGCCGTCGACGAGCAGCGCCGTGAGGTAGTGGGCGATGTGGTAGGCGAGCGCGATCGGCACGATGGACCAAATCAGGAGGCCGGCGGCTTTCTCGAAGGCTTGCCCGTCGCCGGCAAGGCGCTGGCCGAGTGAAACGGCAAGCGCGAACACGGCCGCCAACAAGATGAATGTCAGCACCAAGCCAAAGCTGCCGATGCCGATCAACGCGGTACGGCCGGGAAACTCCAGCGGATTGACGCCGAACAGGCCGAGCCAGAAGAAGGTTTTGGAAAGACCGTCGAAGGACACGGACGAGAGCGCCAGCAGCAGGAACGCCGTGCCGCTTGCCGGCAGCGACGAGGCGGAAAGCAGCTTCGCACCGGGCCAGCCGAGGTCGAGCCGGCCTTTTTCGCGCTGGACCGGCGCGAAGCGGGCGACGATGGAGAAAAAGACGGTCAGGAATTCGCCGCGCCGACTCCAGTCTTCGTAGCCGAAGACGCATATGGCGGCGAAACTGAGCAGCCAGTAGATGCCGGCGGCGAAGGCCAGGCGCGACGGATCGTCGGGCGCGGGATCGATGAGCTCGAACCAGGCGAAGCCGAAGAACAGGACGAACGCCGGCCAGTAGCCGAGCCATTTGGGAAGGCGCGATGGCTCGGCTTCGTCAGTGCGAAGGTTGAAGACGCGAGATGCAACGCGCCAGGGGCCGTACCACGGGTTGAGCCAGGACCAGAGATCGCCGAATACCCCCTGCAGCAGCGTGAAACCGGCCCAGAGCAGCGTCCAGATCACCAGAGGCAAGGGGTTGGAGAGTGGATCACGGCTGCCGAACAGGCCGGTGGCGATGAGAAGCACGAAGCCGGCAAAGGAAAGCAAGCTGAGGACGGTGCGCGGGTGGTCGCTGACAGTGAACAAAGAGAGGCGTCGGCGCCAGAAGCGGTCAAGAGCGGCGGGCGGCAGCAGCGCCAGCGTCAGAAAGCTGACAGCCACCGCAAGCGCGCCACCAGCGATGTAGTAGCCCGTGGGAAGAAGCAGGAGAGAGGGGGGTGGGCGGGAACTCAAGTTATCCGGTTATCCGAAATTCTATTCGAGCAGTCCTCACACCTTGACCAGCTGCTCCACCCGCCCCTTCTCGCCGAAGATGCGCAAATAACGCTTGATCTCCTTCTCATCGCCGGTCGACTTGGCGGGGTTGTCGGAGAGCTTGACCGCCGGCCGGCCATTGGCTTCGCTGACCTTGCAGACCAGCGAGATGGCGTCGAGGCTGTTGGTCTCGGTCGGCGCGCAGCCTTCGAAATCATTGGTGAGGTTGGTGCCCCAGCCGAAGGACATGCGCACCTTGCCGCGGAAATGCTTGTAGGTCTCCTCGATGGTCTCGACCTCGAGCCCGTCGGAGAAGATGAGCAGCTTCTGTTTCGGATCCTTGCCCTTCTCGCGCCACCAGGCGAGGATCTTCTCGCCGCCTTCGATGGGCGGCGCGCTGTCGGGGCGGAAGCCGGTCCAGTCGGCGATCCAGTCCGGCGCGTCGCGCAGGAAAGCGGACGTGCCGAACGTGTCGGGCAGCACGATCAGCAGATTGCCGCCATAATAGCGCTGCCAGTCCTGCAGCACCTTGTAGGGCGCCTGCCTCAGCTCCTCAACGGAATTGGCAAGTGCCGCAAACACCATAGGCAGCTCGTGCGCATTGGTGCCGAGCGCCTCGAGGTCGTTGTCCATGGCCAGAAGCACGTTCGACGTGCCGGTGAAAGCCTCGCCGATGCCTTCCTTCAGCGCCTCGACGCACCAGCGCTGCCACAGGAAGGAGTGGCGGCGGCGGGTGCCGAAATCGGAAATGCGGATGCCGGGCAGTGCCTTCAGCCGCTCGGTCTTGGCCCACATCTTGGCCTTGGCGCGGGCGTAGAGCACGTCGAGCGCAAACTGGCCGAAGGAGCGCATGGCGGCGCGCGAGCGCAGTTCGTTGATGATGGCGAGCGCCGGTATCTCCCACAGCGTGGTGTACATCCAGGGACCGGGGAAGGACAGTTCGTACTGGCCGTCGCGCTTGGTGAGTTCATAGTCGGGAAGGCGGAAATCCTCCAGCCAGGCGAGGAATTCCGGCTCGAAGATCTGCTTGCGACCATAGAAGGTGTTGCCGCCGAGCCAGATCATCTCCTTCTTGGTGAAGCGCAAGGTGCGAGCGTGGTCGAGCTGCTCGCGCAGTTCGCCTTCGTCGATCTCGTCGGCGAGCCGCACCGAGGTCGTGCGATTGATCAGCGTGAAGGTGGCGTCGACGTTGGGGTACATGCCCCAGATCATCTGCAGCATCAGAAGCTTGTAGAAATCGGTGTCCAGCAGGCTGCGGACGATGGGGTCCAGCTTCCAGGTGTGGTTGTAGACGCGCCGCGCTATATCGGTTCGTGCCATATCTGCTCACCCAAAAAGCGCGTCGCGCTTGCGCGATTCCAAGCGCGGCGCCTCAAGTCCCTGTTATGAAGCATTCCGGACGGAAAACCGCCGCGCAGCTCCCAGAATTGTTAACCAGCTGCGGTCTTAGCATTGTATTTTTGAAAGCGCTTCCTGCTTTGCAAGCTGGCCCGACAAAAAGCAGCTATGCAAGTCCAGCGATCATGACGCTGCGCCAGAGCATTTCACCGTTGCACGGCAACCGCGAAATGCTCTTGGCTTTCTTGTTGTTGACGCGAATCTCCGGACGGAAGACCGCTCACACTTTTCCTGGAATCGCTCTAGCCCCGATCACCTTGAGCGCCGGGCGCTTCCTGCGGCTCGGCACACGGCCGGCGACCGGGGCATCGGCGCGGCCCTCGTCCTGCTCCTTTTCGGCAAACAGCCAGTCGATGAAAAGCTGGACGATCGGCGCCGAGCGCATCTCGTTGCGGCAGACGACATAGAAGTCATCGACCGCCGGCACCGACAAAGCGAAGGGCGAGACGAGCATGCCTCTGGCGAGCAGGGCGCGCGCGGTCACGGAATCACCGAGCGCCACGCCGTGGCCGTGGACGGCGGCCTCCACCGCTATGCGCGCGTCGCCGAGGTGATGGCGGCGGCCGCGCTCCAGGTCGAGCGCGTCGGCGGCGGCCAGCCAGGTGTGCCACTCGCGGCCGTCGTCGCCATGCAGGAAAACGTGGTCGGCAAGGTCGCGCACACTGCGGATCGGGCGGTTGTTGATCAGCGTCGGGCTGACCACCGGAAACAGCTCGAGACCCGACCATTTGCGTATCCAGCAGTCGCTCCAGCTGCCATCGCCATAATGCACGCAGACGTCGATGTGCGGCGCGCGGATGTCCCTGGCGTCGTTGGAGGGGATCAGCGTCAGCTGGATGTCGGGATATTGCGCGGTGAAGGAGCCGAGCCGCGGCGTCATCCACAACAGGAGCAGCGCCGGCACGCAGGACACCGACAGCACACCGGTGCTTGCGGGGCGTGTCATGCGTTGCGTCGCGGCGGCGATGCCGTCGAAGGCCGCCGAAACCGCCGGCAGGAACTCAGCGCCGTGCGGCGTCAGCTTCACGCGCTGACCCGCGCGCTGGAAAAGCTTTACGCCGAGCGATTGCTCGAGCGCCTTGATCTGGTGGCTGACCGCGCCATGCGTGACGTTGAGCTCGCCTGCCGCCTTGGTCAGCGAGGCATGTCGCGCCGTCGCCTCGAAAGCGCGCAACGGGTTCAACGGCGGCAAGCGCTTGGCCAAGGACAGCTCCCGACTTTGTGAGATTTTCTCACAGCAAAGACCCTAACAATATCAATTGATTTTTCAATACAGTTGCCCGACACTTTTGCCCGGAACAGCTCAACAGACGTAGATTTCGCAGGCGCCGGCGGGCAACGATCAGCCGGATGACTGCTGGCTTGGCAGCCGTCGGTGCAGCCGCCGCGCTGCAAGCAGTCACGGAGGAGGACCGGACATGGGTTACGATCGCGGCAAGCTCGAAGCGTTGCGCCGCAAATATGGCGAGAGCCATGGCGGCGAGATGTTCGATCCGAAATTCCGCAAGGTCGCCGACAAGATCTTCAGCAAAAGCGGCACCCGGCTAGCGCCCTATTCCGGCATCCCGACCTTCCTTGCCGCGCCGTACCGGCAGGTGGCGGCCGACAATCCGGATTTCGGCGACTTGCAAGTGGCGATGATCGGCGTGCCGATGGACCTTGGCGTCACCAACCGGCCGGGCTCACGCTTCGGGCCGCGGGCGCTGCGCGCCATCGAGCGCATCGGCCCCTACAATCACGTGCTGGAATGCGCGCCGACGCATGAGCTGCGCGTCGCCGACATCGGCGACACGCCGTTCCGCAGCCGTTACCGGCTGGAGATCAGCCACGAGGACATCGAAAAGCGCACCAACCAGATCGTCGACGCCGGTGTGCTGCCGCTTTCGGTCGGCGGCGACCACTCGATCAGCCATCCGATCCTGAAGGCGGTCGGTAAGCAGGCTCCGGTCGGCATGATCCATATCGACGCCCATTGCGACACCAGCGGGCTGTTCGACATGACCAAGTTCCACCACGGCGGACCGTTCCGCAACGCGGTCCTGGACGGCGTGCTCGATCCCACCCGCACGATCCAGATCGGCATTCGCGGCTCGGCCGAGTATCTGTGGGAGTTCACCTATGAATCCGGCATGACGGTGGTCCATGCCGAGGAGGTGACCGGCCTCGGCATACCCGCCATCATCGAGAAGGCGCGGAAGATCGTCGGCGACGGCCCGACCTACATCTCCTTCGACGTCGACAGCATCGATCCGGCCTTCGCCCCGGGCACCGGCACGCCTGAAGTCGGTGGGCTGACGACGCGCGAGGTGCTCGAGCTGCTGCGCGGCCTGAAGGGACTCAACATCGTCGGCGGCGACGTCGTCGAGGTGGCGCCGCAATATGACGCGACCACCAACACCGCCCATGTCGGCGCGCAAGTCCTGTTCGAGATCCTGAGCCTGATGGTGTTCAGCCCGGCAATCAAGAAAGGCTGACACGAGAGCGTTTCACCGCTTCATGGAATCGGCGAACCGCTCTAACGCTTTGGTTCTACGCAATTCCGGACGGAAGCTATACGAAGTCGCCAAGCGTAGACCGCTTCCCGCTTTTCCTGGAATTGCTAACCAGTACGGCCGTCGCGCTGGAGCCGGCGGCCGGTTTCAACAACAAGCTTCCAGCAGGGGAACTAAAATGACTCTTCGAAACACACTGAAATCCGCACTTGCGGCACTCATCATGCTCGGCGCCGCCGGTCTTGCCTCGCAGGCCAAGGCCGACGCCATCGACGACATCACCAAGGCCGGGGCCATCAATGTCGGCATCTTCTCCGACTTCCCGCCTTTTTCCTCGGCCAGCGCCGACATGAGCATCAAGGGCTATGACATCGACGTCGCGCAGGCGATCGCCGATTCCTTGAAGGTGAAGCTGAACCTCGTCAGCGTCACCGGCCAGAATCGCATCCCGTATCTCACCGACAAGCGCGTCGATATCCTGATGAGCGTCGGCTATTCGAAGGAGCGCGAGCAGGTGATCGATTTCGCCGCCGCCTACGCGCCCTATTACATCGCCGCCATCGGCCCGGCCGAGCTTGCCGTCAAAGGCAAGGACGACCTTGCCGACAAGTCGATCGCCGTCAATCGCGGCACGCTGGAGGATACCTCGCTCACCCAGGCGGCGCCCGCCTCGGCCGACATCCGCCGCTTCGACAACTACAATTCCGTCATCCAGGCCTTCATCTCCGGACAGACGCAGCTCATGGTGGTCGGCAACGATGTCGGCGCGCAGGTGCTGGCCAAGCAGGTTGCATTGAAGCCCGAGCAGAAGTTCCAGCTGCTGACCTCGCCCTCGCATATCGGCCTCAACAAGAACGAGGATAGGCTGAAGAAGGCGGTGAACGATGCGGTCGCCAAGATGCTGGCGGACGGCAAGCTGGACGAGAGCTCGAAAGCCTGGCTGAAGACGCCGCTCAATCCCGACAACCTCAAGGATTGATCTCGCTTGGCGGTTCAGCGCGCATGAAGCGCTGAACCGCTCCCGTACTTGTTTCTTGCGCTACACGCTTTCCAACAGGGCCAATCGCGATGGGCTACAGCCTGGACTTCGGCTGGCTTGCGGGTGCAGCGGGCGTGATCGCGCGCGGCGCGGCGATGACGCTGCTTCTGATCGTCGTCACCACGCTGGCCGGCACTTTCCTCAGCATCCTGGGCGCCGCCGGACGCCGGAACGGCCCGAGGCCGCTCAAGCTGGCGATCGGCTGGTATGTCGAGGTGATGCGCAACACGCCGTTCCTGGTGCAGCTGTTCTTCATCTTCTTCGGACTGCCCAGCCTCGGCATCCGACTCGATCCGATCCTGGCCGCCATGCTGGCGATGACGCTCAACATGGCGGCCTACACGATCGAGATCGTCGGCGCGGGTCTGGACGCGGTGCCGCGCGGGCAGACGGAGGCAGCACTTGCGCTCGGGCTCAGGCCCAGGCAGGTGTTCATCAAGATCGTGCTGCCGCAGGCGCTGAAAGTGATCTATCCGGCGCTGACCAGCCAGATCGTCATCATGATGCTGGAATCGGCGGTGGTGTCGCAGATCGCGGTGCGTGAACTGACCTACGAGGCCGACATGCTGCAGGCGCGCACCTTCCGCGCCTTCGAAACCTATCTGGTGGTGACCATGGTCTATCTCGGCCTGTCGATGGGGCTGCGCCGGCTGCTGGTCAGCGGCGGACGCCGCGCACTCGGAGCCGGCGTGTCATGATCGAATTCACCCTCTGGGACATATTGCGCAACCTTCTGCTCGCCGCGCGCTGGACGGTGCTGCTGTCGCTTGCGGCCTTCGTCGGCGGCGCGCTGGTCGGGCTGGTCGTGCTGTTCTTCCGCATAGCCAAGAACAAATGGATCAAGCGGATCGCTTCCGGCTATATCGCGCTGTTCCAGGGCACGCCGCTCCTCATGCAGCTTTTCCTGATGTTCTTCGGCCTGCCGATGTTGGGGCTGCGCATCGAGCCATGGACAGCCGCGGCGCTCGGCCTCACCTTCTTTGCCAGCGCCTATCTCGCCGAGATCTGGCGCAGCGGTGTCGATGCGCTGCCGCGCGGCCAGTGGGACGCCGGCGCCAGTCTCGGACTGCATTATCTGCAGGAACTCAGGCTGATCATCCTGCCGCAGGCCTTCGCCATCACGCGCGCCCCGACCGTCGGCTTCCTGGTGCAGCTGATCAAATCGACGGCGCTGACCTCGATCATCGGTTTCGAGGAGTTGGTCAGGACCTCCAACGCCATCAACAACGCGACCTTCGAACCCTTCACCGTCTACGGGCTGGTGGCGCTGATCTTCTTCGTGATGTGCTTCCCGCTGACGCAATATGCGCGGCGGCTTGAGCGTGTCGCCGCACACTGAAGGTCGACGAGGGCCGCCGCCTGACCGGCGGCCGCTCTTCTCAATGGCTGAACGACAGCGCCGGCGCGATGCGATCGCGCCGCAGCCAACGGACGAGCAGGAGCACCGCCACCACCGCCAGGCCTGACGAAAGGCCGATCCAGATGCCGACGCCGTTGAAGCCGAAATGGAAGGCGAGCAGCACGCCGAGCGGAAGGCCGACCCCCCAATAGCCGATCGCGGCATAGATCATCGGCACCTTGGTATCGTGCAGGCCGCGCAGCATGCCGGCGGCCACCGCCTGCGCGCCGTCGAAGATCTGGAACAGCGCGGCAAACACCAGGAAGGACACGGCAAGCATGATCAACCTGGCATTGGCCGGATCGGCGAGATCGATGAAGGCGCTGATCAAAAGATGCGGCCATAGGATCATCACCAGCCCCATCAGCGCCATGAAGGAGACGCCGATGACAAAGCTGGTCCAGCCGGCGCGCGAGACGCCCTCGGGATTGCCGGCGCCATGTGCCAGGCCGACGCGCACGGTGACCGCCTGGTTGAGGCCGAGCGGCACCATGAAGGAGATCGAGGCGATCTGGATGGCAATCGCGTGGGCTGCCAGCGAATCCGCGTCGATCAGACCCATCAGCAGGGCTGCCGCATTGAAGATCGTCACCTCGAAGGCGAGAATGCCGGCGATCGGCAGGCCGAGCCTCAGCAGGCCGCGGAAGCGCGGCCAGTCGGAGCGCCAGAAGCGGCCGAAGAGGTGATAGCGGCGGAATTTTTTCTCCAGCACCACCACGGCCGCCAGTCCAACAAACATCAGCATGCTGGAAAGCGAGGTGGCGAGGCCCGAGCCGGCGATGCCCATCGGGCGGACGCCGAGGTTGCCGAACATGAAGACCCAGTTGAAGAAGGCGTTGCAGGCGACGGCGACGAAAACGATGATCAGCGCCCAGCCGGGCCGCTCCAGCGCCGAGATGAAGGAGCGCAGCACGATATAACCGTAAAAAGGCAGCACCGCCCATTGCAGCCAGTGCAGGTAGATGCCTGCCTGGTGCGCGAGGTCCGGCTTCTGCCCCATGGCCAAAAGCACTTCTTCGCCATGCCAGAGGAACAGCCAGATCGGGATCGAGACGAGGACCGCCAGCCAGAGTCCTTGGCGCACGGTGCGGCGCAGGTCGCGCACCGAATGGCGGCGGCGGCCGAGCTCGGTCGCCATCATCGGCGAGGTGGCGAGCATCAGGCCAAGCCCGAAGATCAGCGGCATGAAATAGAGGTTGGAGCCGAGCGCGCCGGCGGCCAGCGTGTCGGGTCCCAAACGGCCCATCATCATGACGTCGGTCGCGGTCATGGCGGTCTGGCCGAGATTGGTGAGCACCATCGGCCAGGCAAGCGACAATGTTGCCCTGATTTCCTGACGCCAAAAATTTTCCGGCGCGCGAGCGCCGGCTTCGATCGCAGACATTTTCCGCTCTTCAGACCACGGCGCGTCGGGACTCGCCCGGAAGCCGCACGCAAACGGCGCAAAATGGCGCCGTTTGCGCCGTCTTGTGAACGAAATGCGACATATTGGCAAGGAGGAGGAGCGGCGACCTATTGAGCCAGCGGGAAGCGCAAGAGCCGGGCCTTCTATTGGATGGTGTCGAGCGCCTGCCGCTGGCGGTGCATTTCGAGGAAGATGCGATAGTCGCGGTCGAAGCGAGCGCCGGCGGCCGGATTCGGGGGCCGCGTCCTGCCGCCCTGCTGCATGGCCACGCAAGCGGCGTTCAGGTCGGGGTAAAGCCCAGCGGCGGTCGCAGCGACCATGCCGGTGCCGAGCAGCACCGCCTCGTCGGCCAGCGGCTCGATGACGGTGCAGCCGGTGGCATCGGCATAGAGTTCCATCAAGAGCGGGTTCTTGGTGTGGCCGCCGGTGACGTGCAGCGTGTCGATCAAATAGCCGTTCTCGTTCAGCGCCTCGAGCACATGGCGGACGCCGAGCGCGATGCCGACGGCGGTGCGCCAGTAGAGCTTGCACAGGCTGTCGAAGGAGGAATCGAGTGTCAGCCCGCTGACGACGCCAACCGCGTGCGGGTCGGCGAGCGGCGAGCGATTGCCGTGGAAATCCGGCAGCACATGCAGCCGCGCCGCCAGCGCGTCGCCCTCGGCGGCGCGCAGTTCGGCGACGCGCTTGGCGATCCTGGCATGCATTGCCGCATCCGGCTCGCCGCCGGCGCCGTGCCAGCGGATGATGTGGTCGAGCAGAGCGCCGGTCGCCGACTGACCGCCTTCCGACAGCCAGAGCTTTGGCAACGCCGCGCCATAATATGGTCCCCAGACGCCGGCGAAAGGCTGCGGATCCTGCGACATCGCCATGACGCAGGACGAGGTGCCGGCAATCAGCGCCAGGTGCCGGCTGATGTCCTTCTCGTCGCCGGCGAAGCCGCCGAGCACACCGAGCGCGCCGGCATAGGCGTCGATCACCCCGGCGCCGACCCGGCATTTTTCCGTGAGGCCGAGATCTGCCGCCGCATCGGCCGTGAGTTGCCCGATATCGGTGCCGACGGGGCTCGCCTTGTCCGGGAGATTGCCATGCTCGAAGAGATCGCCGATGCCGACGAGCTTGAAGAAATCGCGCCGCCAGCCCGTCTCCTCATGCGCGAGATAGGTCCATTTGGCCGTCAGCGTGCATTGCGAGCGGGCGAGCGATCCGGTCGCTTTCCAGGTCAGGAAATCGGCGAGATCGAACAGATAGCCGGCTTCATTCCAGGTTGCGGGCAGGTTGCGCTTCAGCCACATCAGCTTCGGCGTTTCCATTTCCGGCGACATCACCCCGCCGATATAGTCGAGCACCGCATGGCCGCTTCTGGTGCATTCGTCGGCTTCGGCGATGGCGCGATGGTCGAGCCAGACAATGGTGTCCCAGCGCTTCTCGCCGGTGACCGAGACGCTCAGCTGATCGCCCTGCCTGCCGCGCACCACCAGTGAGCAGGTGGCGTCAAAAGAGATGCCGACAATATCCGATGCGGCGACGTTCGTCTTCTCGCGCGCGGCCCGCACGGCGGCGCAGACTGCCGACCAGATATTTTCCGAGTCGTGCTCCGCGTGATCGGGCTTAGGCTGGTGCATGGCGATCGGCCGCTCGGCGCGGCCGAGCAGATTGCCACGCGAGTCGAGAATGCCCGCGCGAGCGCTCCCGGTGCCGACATCGACCGCGCAAACGAAACTCGTCAAGATGCTTTTACTCTCGCTCCCAGGTCTGCAATCAGGTCGGGCAATTGCAGCATGTCAGCGAATATAAAGTCCGGTTCGGTCGACGCAAGCCGCGCCTTGAGCGCAGGGTTGTTTGCATGCGATCCGCCGGTGAAGGCAAAGACACGCATCCCCGCCGCCCGCGCCGCGGCGATGCCCGCCGGGCTGTCCTCGATGACAAGGCATTTGCCCGGATCAGCGCGCATCGCGGCGGCGGCATGGAGGAACAGGTCCGGCGCCGGCTTGCCGCGCTTGACCATGGCGGCGCTGAAGAGGTGCGGCTCCAGCAGGCCCAGCAGGCCGGTGACCTCGAGCGCGTAGCGGATGCGCTCCAGCGTGCCGGAAGAGGCGACGCAATGGGGCAGGCCAAGCTTCGGCAGGATCTCCTTGATGCCGGGGATCGGCTTCAGCTCCTCGCGGAACTTGCGCATCAGCTCGACGCGCATGGCGGTGAGATGCTGGTCGCTGATCTCAAGCCCGAAATCGCTGCCGAGGATCTCGCGCACGCTCTTCATGCTCTTGCCGAGGAAATGCTCGTAGGCGGCGTCCTCCGAGACCGTGCCGCCGGCGAGCTCGATCATGCCCAGCAACGCGGACACCGAAAGCGCCTCGCTGTCGACCAGCACGCCGTCACAGTCGAAGATGACGAGCTCGGGCGTCATTGCGGCTGCGTCCAAAGAGCTTCAGAGCTTATCGGCGAGATAGCGCGTCAAGGTTTCGCGCGCGCCGTTCGCCCACAATTCGTTCAGCGCATGGGCGAAGGCTTCGGCAAAGACGGCGGAGCGGCCGACATCGCCATAGATGTCGTCCATCGCCAGCCAGGCCTGGGGCGAGTTCTTCGCCGCTTTGGCGGTCGCCTGCATCCGGTCCCAGCTCGGATCGTTCGGCTCGATGACGGCACCGCTGTCGGTGGTGCCGAAGCAGTAGCGGCACCAGAGCGCGGACTCCAGAGCCAGGCCGGCAACACCTTTCCCCGCCTTCAGTCGGTCCGCGGCGGTCGGAATTATGAATTTCGGCTGGCGGTTGGAACCGTCGAGGCAAAGCCTTCGGATGGTGTCGCCGATCTTGGGGTTGGAGAAGCGGCGCTCGATGAGCTGGTAGTAATCCTCGAGCACCGTGTCCGGCACCGGCGGCACGGTCGGGATGATCTCGTCGCGCTCCAGCTTGGCGAGGAAGCCGCGCACCAGCGGCTCCTGCATCGCCTCATGCACGAAATGGATGTCCATCAGGCCCGCCGGATAGGCGATCGCTGCGTGGCCGCCGTTCAAGATGCGGATCTTCATCAGCTCGTAAGGCGAGACATCCTTGACGAACTGGACGCCGGCCCGTTCCAGCGGCGGCCGGCCGGCGGTGAAATGATCTTCCAGCACCCACTGTTTGAACGGTTCGCAGAAGACCGGCCAATTGTCCTCCAGCCCGAAATCATTGGCCAGAATGCTGCGCTCGCGATCGGTGGTGGCCGGCGTGATGCGGTCGACCATGCCGTTCGGGAAAGCGACGTTGTCCCTCACCCAGTTGGCCAGAGCCTCGTCGATCAGCCGGGCAAGGCCGATGACGCCGTCGGAGGTGACGTGGCCATTGTGGGGGATGTTGTCGCAGGACATGACCGTGAACGGCACGATGCCGTCGGCGCGCCGGCGCACCAGTCCGGCAAGAATGATGCCGAAGACCGTCTTCGGTGCCGCACCGGGCTGGGCATCGGCAACAATGTCGGGATGGGCCGGATTGAACTTTCCGGAGGCCGGATCGATGAAATAGCCGCCCTCGGTGATGGTCAGCGACACAATCTTGATCGCGGGGTCGGCGAGTTGCTCGACGATCGCCTCAGCATCGCCCGGCATCAGGAAATCGACCATGGCGCCGGTGACGCGGGCGCTCATATGGCCCTGGTCCTGCTCGACCACGGTGGTCAGCCAGTCCTGCTCCTGCAGCCTGGCGCGGCCGGCCTTCTCGCCCTCGAACACGCCGGCGCCGATCAGCGCCCAGTCATGGCCGAGGCCGGAATTGAACAGGTCGTCGAGATAGAC
>NZ_RZST01000008.1:0-39881 GCF_003997575.1 Mesorhizobium sp. M1A.F.Ca.IN.022.07.1.1 | reverse complement strand
TCATGATAAACGAGCGGCGGATCAGCGCCGGCGGCACGGTCGCCGTCTATTCGGACATCACCGAGCTGAAGCAAAGGGAGGAGAACCTCGCCGAGAAGTCCGCTGCCCTGGAAGCGCTTTCCAGCAAGCTGGCGAAATATCTGGCGCCCCAAGTGTACAGCTCGATATTCACCGGCCGCCAAGACGTTAGAATCGCCAGCCAGCGTAAGAAGCTGACCATATGCTTCTCCGATATCGCCGGCTTTACCGAGACCACCGACAAGATGGAATCCGAGGATCTCACCCAGCTCCTCAATCACTACCTGACGGAAATGTCGAAAATCGCGTTGGATCATGGTGCCACGATCGACAAGTACGTCGGCGACGCGATCCTGATGTTTTTCGGCGACCCTGAGACGCGCGGCGTCAAGCAGGACGCGCTGGCTTGCGTGCAGATGGCGCTTGCCATGCAAAAGCGGATCAGCGAGCTTACGGAGGTCTGGCGGGACATGGGGATCGAAACACCGCTGCGCTGCCGCATCGGCATCCATACCGACTACTGCACCGTCGGTAACTTCGGCAGCGAGGACCGGATGGATTACACGATAATCGGCGGCGCCGTGAATCTCGCCTCGCGCCTGGAACAAGAGGCGGCTCCGGGGACCATCCTCATTTCCTACGAGACGTTTGCGCAAGTGAAGGACACGATCGATTGTGAGGAGATGGGGCACGTCCAGGTCAAGGGCATCGCCTATCCGGTCGCTACCTACCGCGTCATCAAGGCCAATCTAGCGGGCGCCTGTCGCGTTGTTCGAACCGAGCTGCCGCACTTCAGGCTGGAACTTGAACCGGGGCTGATGTCCGCCGATGAGCGTGGCGGTGCCGCCACTGCGCTTCGAGACGCGCTGGACCGGCTTTCCCACAAGCCCGGGCAGTAGGAGTTGGGCGCCGCGCCTGCCGGCAAATCACCGAAGCCGCGTCCGAGCAAGTCACGACTACGTATCCGGGCCGGACATGGGTTGAGGTGGTAGCGGAGGAGGGACTTGAACCCCCGACCCCAGGATTATGATTCCCGTGCTCTAACCAACTGAGCTACTCCGCCAGGAGCGGCGAAGAGGCTCGAAGAACCACACCGGTCGTGGGCAATTCGAGGCGTTCGCCAAGGTCGCGCGGATATAAGGTTGGCAGGGCAAAGCTGTCAAGCCGCACGCATCAGCATAATCTCATCCCGGAAAAGCCGCGCCGGGCAGACGCTGAAGCGCATGCATCGGGGTTGAGTTCGACGGGGCACGTCGCTATGTCTCGGCCACGAAATTCTAGAGTTTGAGCGAATGAAGCCGCGCATCGCCGTCCTCGGTTGCGGATACTGGGGCAGCAACCACATCCGCACCCTCAAGGCGCTTGGCGCGCTCCATGCCGTTTCCGACGTCAACCGTGCCCGCGCCGAAGGCTTTGCCAGCGAGCAGGACTGCCTGGCGATCGGGCCGGACCAGCTGTTCGAGCGCGCCGATGTCGACGCCATTGTCATGGCGCTGCCGCCGCAATTCCATGCCGACATGGCGCTGCGCGCCATCGAGGGCGGCAAGGACGTGCTGGTGGAAAAGCCGATCGCGCTGACGGTCGCGGACGCCGAGCGTTCGGTGCAGGCGGCCAGGAACAATGGCCGCGTCTTCATGGTGGGCCACGTGCTGCGCTTCCACCCCGCCTTCGAGACGCTGAAGGCGTTGATCGACAATGGCGAGCTCGGCGAGGTGCGCTACATTCACTCGCACCGGCTCGGCCTCGGCAAGTTTCACACCGAGAACGACGCGCTCTGGGACCTTGCGCCGCATGACCTCTCGATGATCCTCGCCATCACCGGCACCGAGCCGATCGAGGTCAGGGGCGAGGGCGCGGCACTGCTCGACAACCTCAGCGACTTCGCGCATCTGCACATGCGCTTTCCGAACGGCGTGCGCAGCCATCTGTTCGCTTCTCGTCTCAATCCCTATCGCGAGCGCCGGCTGACCGTGGTCGGAACCAAGGCGATGGCGGTGTTCGACGATGTCGAGCCGTGGGAGCGCAAGCTTGCGGTCTATAGGCACGCGGTCTGGCAGGACAGCGGACAGTGGGCCTTCACCGCCAACGAGCCTTCCTACGTTGCGGTCGGCGAAGGCATGCCGCTGACGCGCGAGCTCGCCCACTTCATGCAGTGCATCGAGACGCGCGCCGAACCCCGCACCGACGGCGAGGAAGCGATCCGGGTGCTGCGCATCCTGACGGCTGGGACGGTGGCGCATAGCGGGTCGCCCGCTTAAGGCGCGACCACAAAAGGAATCCTGAGGCAAAGCGCCCGATTGAAGGCGTGGGTTACTCGGCGGGGACGTGCGCGGGCTGCTGCGCAAGCCTGGACAGCATCGCCTCGGCCTCGGCGCCGCGCTCGGAGCGCTCGATAAAGCCGCCGCCATAGACTCGCGCCTCATCGCCGTCATCGGAATAGAGCACGCAGGCCTGTCCGGGCGCGATGCCGGATTCGCCGTCGACCAGCTCGACCGAGGTCACGCCGTCGCGGTGATGCAGCACGGCCGGGCGCGGCGGCCGGGTCGAACGGACTTTTGCGAAAAGCTCGATCCCGCCGGCCGGAACGTCGGAGAGCGGGCCGTCGCCGAGCCAGTTCATGGCGCGCAGGTAGATCCTGTGCGTCTCCAGCGCCTCGCGCGGGCCGACAATGACGCGGGCGCGGTCGGCGTCGAGATGGACGACATAGAGCGGCTCGCCCGAAGCGATGCCGATGCCGCGGCGCTGGCCGATCGTGAAGCGCAAGATGCCTTCGTGACGCCCGAGCACGCGACCGTCGATATGGACAATATCGCCCGGATTGGCGGCCGCCGGCTTCAGCTTGGCGATAATGTCGGAGTACTTGCCCTGCGGCACGAAGCAGATGTCCTGGCTGTCCTGCTTGGCGGCGACCGTCAGCCCCATCTCCTCGGCGATCGCCCGCACCTGCGGCTTGGGAAGTCCGCCGAGCGGGAAGCGCAGATAGTCGATCTGCGCCTGGGTCGTGGCGAACAGGAAATAGCTCTGGTCGCGGTCTGCATCGGCCGGCCTGTAGAGCGCGCGATGCGCGCCATTGGCGCGCGAGCGGATGTAATGGCCCGTGGCCAAAGCATCGGCGCCGAGATCCTGGGCGGTGGCCAAAAGGTCCGCGAACTTGACCGTCTGGTTGCAGGACACGCAGGGGATAGGCGTCTCGCCGGCGACGTAGCTCTCGGCGAAGGGATCGATGACCGCCTTGCGGAAGCGCTCTTCATAGTCGAGCACGTAATGCGGGATGCCGAGCGTCTCGGAAACGCGGCGGGCATCGTCGATGTCCTGGCCGGCGCAGCAGGAACCGCCGCGGTGCGTTGCCGCGCCGTGGTCGTAAAGCTGCAGGGTGACGCCGACAACATCATAGCCGTCGCGCTTCAGGATGCCGGCAACGACCGATGAATCGACGCCGCCCGACATCGCGACGACGACGCGGGTGTCTTCTGGGCGTCGGGGAAGATCGAGGCTGTTCATGGTTCTTTCAATCTGCGTGGCGCTGGCTGCCAATGGCCGGAATATAGGTCAAGCATCCCGGCGGCGCCAGCTTGGCTCCTCAAGCGATTTTATCGGGCAAAATCAGGGCCGGACCCCGATTATCTCAAATGCCGAACGAAAACCTAACGCGACGTTCACGATCCTTACCTAGTCATTAGGCTTCGCTTAGGCAATTTTTAAAGCTGTGGCGGTACGGTGGCGGGGATTGGGTCTTTGAGTTTTTAGTAGAGAGTACGATGACCGATCTGGTTAGACCTAGAGTCAAATATGTTATCGGGCCCGACGGCAGCCCTCTCACGATAGCCGATCTACCGCCGACGAATACACGGCGCTGGGTTATCCGGCGCAAGGCGGAAGTCGTCGCGGCGGTCCGCGGCGGACTACTCAGCCTGGAAGAGGCCTGCCAGCGCTACAAGCTGACCACCGAGGAGTTTCTCTCCTGGCAGGCATCGATCGACGAATATGGCCTTGCCGGGCTGCGCACGACGCGGATCCAGCAGTACCGGCACTAGGCTCCGACTGCCGGAAACCAAAGAAGGGCGCGGAACTCCGCGCCCTTTTGCTTCCGGGATCTGCGCTGATCAAACCGTCAGCACAACCTTGCCGATCGGTCGGGTGGCGAGGAAGGCATGGGCGGCACCCGCCTGGTTCAGCGGAAAAGCCTTCGCCACGTGCACGGCGAGCTTCCTGGCATCGACTAGCCTGGCGAGTTCCACCAGCCCCTCGCGATCCGGCACCACCGACATGCGCTCGACGCGGATGTTGCGCTCCCCGGCCTTGGCCCTTGTCGCATCGTGGACGTTGAGCAGCGACACCAGCACGCCGCCTTCGCGCAGCACTTTCAGCGACCGGTCGGCATGGTCGCCGCCCATGGCGTCCAGCACCAGATCGATATCGCGGACCCGTTCGGTGAAATCTCCGTTGGTGTAGTCGACGACCTCATCGGCGCCGATCGAGCGGACGTATTCAAGCTTGTCCGGGCTCGCAGTAGCGATGACCCAGGCGCCGCGCGCCTTGGCTATCTGCACAGCGAGATGGCCGACGCCGCCGGCGCCGGCGTGGATCAGGACGCGCTGGCCGGATTGCAGGCCGCCGTGGCGGACGAGACCCTGCCAGGCGGTCAGCCCGGCCAGCGGCAGCGCCGCGGCTTGGGCATGGTCGATGGCGGCAGGCTTGGCTGCGATCTCGTCCACCGGCGTGGCGACGAACTCGGCATAGGCGGCGGCCTGCTTGGGGAAGCGCGGCATGCCGAAGACCGCATCGCCGAGCTTGAAGGCGGTCACGCCGGTGCCCAGCGCCTCGACGGTGCCCGAGATATCCCAGCCGAGAATGAAAGGTGGTTCGCCGATGAGAGGGAAGTAGCCGGCGCGCACCGCGCCATCGACCGGGTTGATGCCCGCGGCCTTGACGCGGACCAGAACTTCGCTGGCCTTGGGCGAGGGGGCCGGCTGTTCGGCGACGAAGAGGACGTCGGGTTCGCCAACGGAATTCTGGGTAACGGCACGCATTGGATGGTCTCCTGCTTGATTGCTGCCGCTATCATTTGGATAGTAACAATCTCTTGTCTAGTATGCACCTTTCGGATATATAGATACCCCATGGATAGTGAAGACAGCGGTTCCTTTGGCTACGATGCATTCCGGCGCACCTGCCCGTCGCATACGGTGCTCGAAATGCTGGCCAGCAAATGGGTCTATCTGACGGTTTGCGCGTTGCGGCGCGGCCGCCTGCGCAATGGCGAGCTCGCCCGCAAGCTGGAAGGCATCACGCCGAAAATGCTGACGCAGACGCTGCGCGTGCTGGAGCGCGACGGGCTCGTCCGGCGCGAGGTCTATCCGGTCATACCGCCGAGGGTCGAGTATGAATTGACGGAGCTCGGCCAGAACCTTGCGGGACTGCTCAGCCAGATCAGGTCCTGGGCGGAAGAGCATGCCCCCGACATCAAGGATGCCCGTGCGCGGGCGTCGGCGGACCATCAGGATGATGAGACGGCGATGCTGCCCTAGGCCGGAGGCCGGGCTTTTTCGGCTCGTGGTTCGAAACGGCGATCAGGCAGCGCTCCGAGGGATCAATTGCGCTCGGCGGTCAGCCGATCATGGCGCTGCGGCCGCCCACTTCCGTGTCGCGGATCTTGCTGTCGCGCGATTCCAGCATCTCCGCCTTGGAAAGCTCCGCTTCAGCTTCGCCGAGTAATGATTCGGCCATGGTTCGCTGCAGGGCAAGATCGTTCTGCGAGTTCCTGAGGTTGTCGCGGCGCAGGCGTGCCGCCTTGGCGAAGGTCGGATAGGCAAAATGATTGATGTCGGTGATGCCGGCTTTTTTCTCTTCGGCGACGATTTGCGCCTCCAACTCGACGGCCATGCGTTCGAATTCGGCGATCATCATGTCCAGCTGCAACAGCTGGCGCCGCTTCTCATTCACCTGAAACTGCTTCAGCCGAACGAGGTTTTCACGTGACTTCATGACTCGGTACTCCGCAAAACGCACACCTGCATATCGTCCCATCGACCTCGAGAGGCCTACGCGTCGCCCGTTTCCACCGGCTTTCCCCGCTCTATGGGAAACAAAGCCCTAAAGATTTTTGCCGGCGGTAACCATTCGTTTACGGGCATTGTTAATCATACGGGCGAGGACTTAAGGCCGGGTAAAAATTCCGGACAGCGGCAGGAAGCGCGGCCTGCGAGTCTCTGGAGTCACTTAGGCTTGCTTATTAATGTGGTACATGAGCGATTTGGGTCTACGATTCGTTATTAGATTCAAGTGGGTGTAGAAAGGGGTTAAAAAATCTGATATCGTGACCGACACGAAATTAGGATTTGTTAACCAGTCGGTGGCACCTTCTGTTCAGGCAATCACTGCTCCGGGTTCGGGACGGGTCGTGACGCGGCCCGGCGGCAGAAAAGGGGAATGAAATGCGTGTTCTGCTGATTGAAGACGACAGTGCAACCGCACAGAGCATCGAGTTGATGCTGAAATCGGAAAGCTTCAACGTCTATACGACCGACCTCGGCGAAGAAGGGGTCGATCTCGGCAAGCTTTACGATTACGACATCATCCTCCTCGATCTTAACCTTCCCGACATGTCGGGCTACGAGGTGCTGCGCACGCTTCGCCTCTCCAAGGTCAAGACTCCGATCCTGATCCTCTCCGGCATGGCCGGAATCGAGGATAAGGTGCGCGGCCTCGGCTTCGGCGCCGACGACTATATGACCAAGCCTTTCCACAAGGACGAGCTGGTGGCGCGCATCCACGCCATCGTGCGCCGCTCCAAGGGCCACGCCCAGTCGGTCATCACCACCGGCGACCTGGTGGTCAATCTCGACGCCAAGACGGTCGAGGTGGGCGGCCAGCGCGTGCACCTGACCGGCAAGGAATATCAGATGCTTGAGCTGCTCTCGCTGCGCAAGGGCACGACCCTTACCAAGGAAATGTTCCTCAACCACCTCTATGGCGGCATGGACGAGCCGGAACTGAAGATCATCGACGTCTTCATCTGCAAGCTGCGCAAGAAGCTCGACGCAGCGTCCGGCGGCCAGAATTACATCGAGACGGTGTGGGGCCGCGGCTATGTGCTGCGTGAGCCGGAAGACATCCGCGTCAGCGCCTGATCCTCTGCCAATTCAAACAAAAAACCCGGCTCAGGCCGGGTTTTTGTTTGGGGTGTCGAAAAGCTCAGGCCGCGATTTTCAGGAAGCGGAAGCTCTCGAGCAACTGCGCGCGGTTGAAGGGCTTCAGCAGGTAACCCTGGGCGCCGGCACGTTTCGCTCGCATGATCGAGCCGACATCGACTTCGACGAGCGAGACCAGGATCTGCGGCTTGACGGGGTTTTCGATGGCACGGATGCGGCGAATGAGGTCGACCGCCTGCATATCCGGCAGGCCGCCGTCGACAACAATGACATCGGGCATGTCGCCGGAGCAGATCTCGATCGCATCAAGCCCGCTGGCCGCCTCGAAGACCACGATGTCCGAGCCGCCAAGGATACGCTTCGCGACCTTCCTGATGACGCTCGAGTCGTCCACGAACAGGCAGCGTTTCATTTCCGGGTCCTCTTTGCCATCTGCCGAACCGGCAATCCGGTAACCGTGAGGCACCCTAGAACAATCTGGTAAAGAAGCCGAAAAGCGGTTAGGTAAAGTTTTTCCAAAGAACCGCTTTGCGCGGTTTTGGCCTGCGATGCATTGCAGTGCCAGGCGGCAGGCAATGCTTCGATCGCACTGCCAGCTGCAAGATCAGCGACAATGGATACTTGACCTGTTCTTGGCTGTCGCTCAGGCCGCCGACAACACGATCTCATCGGCCGTCGCATGGATCGAGATCGTCATGTTCGCCTCGCGCGCCAGAAGCAGCGTGTAATAAGGCTGGACCGAGTGGGCGTCGATCGGCTCCTCGGGCTTGTGGCCCGAATGCAGCTCGAGGAATTTCGGCGGCACCCGCAGCATGGGGCCGCTCGCCGACAGCGAGAAACGCGGTTCGGTCTCGAGGTTCTCCAACGTGACAACCAGCCTGCCGCCACGCGGTATGGCGGCATTGGCGACAAGAATGAGATTGAGCAGAAGCTTGACCTTGTTCTTGGGCAGCAGCGCGCGGGCGCCGTTCCAGACAAGTTCCGGCTTCTCGTTCTTCAGGAAGGCAATGGCCACGGCCTCGGCGTCGCCGGTATCGATCATCATGCCGGCGGAGCCCGCGGCGCCGAAGGCGATGCGGGCAAACTGCAGCCGCGCCGAGGCGTTCCTGGCGCTCTGGCGAATCAGCTTCATGGCGTCTTCGTCGGCGCCGCCTTCATCGAGCAGTTCGAGGCCGTTGTTTATGGCGCCGACCGGGGAAATGATGTCGTGGCATACGCGGCTGCACAAAAGCGCAGCCAGATCGGGGGCGGAGAGGGTGAAGAGCTCGGCCATCGGAGAAATCCCTGCTGGTTCACATGTCATGGCCGAACGTTGTCGCGCCCGCTACGCGAATCACGCTCTTTTCCAAGGCCTTCTGAATACACAGCGTCCGTCCATGCATCAACAAATCCACAGCTGCGGACAGCGAAAATGGTGCGTGATGCCGCGAAATTGAGGCTGATAGAGATCGTGTCAGGCTCTTCAGCCCTCGAACCGCCATCTTCCTGCGCCAGCTTAATGGTTGAAAAAGGATTACGGCATAGTTTGCCCGTAACAGTCATCTCGAAACGGCCGCCAAGAGCCGTAGGGATACGAGGCGTCGGCGAAAGTGCTCCCTGACGGAGATTGGAAGCATGTTTTCCCGATTCTTTGACCGGATGTTCGTCCGCGTCCTCACCATGACGATCGCCCTCTCGGGTGCTCTCATCCTCTCAACCTCGGCGTCGCGGGCCCAGGAATACACCGCGCAAGAGATTGTCGATTCCGGCCACAAGTTCTTCGGCGCGACGTCGGGAGGCCTCGCCACCGTGGTCGAAAAGGTGTTCGCGTCCTACGGCCTGCCAAACGGTTATCTGCTCGGCGAGGAGGGATCCGGCGCGCTGATCGGCGGCCTGACCTATGGCGAGGGCACGCTGTACACCAAGAACGCCGGCGACCATAAGGTGTTCTGGCAAGGCCCATCGCTCGGCTGGGATTTCGGCGGCGAAGGCTCGCGCGTGATGATGCTGGTCTACAATCTCGACGATATCAGCAGCCTCTACAACCGCTTCGGCGGCGTCGCCGGATCGGCTTATGTCGTGGCGGGCGTCGGCTTCAACGTGCTGCAAAGCAACAGAGTGCTGCTCGTTCCGATCCGCACCGGGGTCGGTGCCCGGCTCGGCGTCAATCTCGGCTATCTGAAGCTGACCGAGCGGGCGACGTGGAATCCGTTCTGACCGGACAGGATTGCCACAGCCGCTCGGATAAGACTGATCGTGCCGCGGCGTGCTCTTGCCGCGGCGCTGGATTTCCGCCATGCCAAGGTGGCACAGTCGGCATGGCGGGTTGCCGCCTCGCATACGGATAGTCCACCTTGGTCCAGTCGATCCTGTTCTTCGCACTCGGCTTCCTCTGCGCGGCCTTTCTGGTGTCGCTGATCGCGCCGGCCGTCTGGCGGCGGGCCGTCGTGTTGACACGCCGGCGCCTTGAGGCCTCGATGCCGCTGACGCCTGCCGAGATGCTGGCCGAGAAGGACCGTATCCGCGCCGAGTTCGCCATGAACACGCGCCGACTCGAGATGAACATCAAAAATCTGAAGGAAAAGGTGGCCGAGCAACTGGTCGAGATCGGCCGCGCCCAGGAGGCCCTGAAGGGACTGGCGGTCGAGAAGAAGGACAAGACTCAGGCGCTTTCCGATCTGCAGGCCAAGAACGCGGAGCTCAGGCTGCGCGAGGAAGAGTTGCACAAGCTTACGGAAAAGCTGGCGCAGGCGGAGCGCTCGCTGGAGAAGCGCGCGCTGGAGCTGCAAAAGCTCGAGCAGATGTATGACGAAGCCAGCTTTTCTTCCTCAAACCGCCAGATCGAGCTCGTCGCCCGCGAATCGGAACTGGACAAGCTTGCCAATGACATTGCGGTGCTGCGCAGCCAGCGCAAGGAAGCGGACCGGCGCAATCAGGAACTGGCAGCGGAAAGCAAAGCCGCCAGGGACGCGCTCAAGGCGGAGAAGAAGCGGACGGCCGAGCTGGACAAGAAGGTCGAACGGCTGCTTGCAACCCTTGCCGACCGCGAGGAAAAGCTGGACAGGCGCGAAAAGGAGCTGGCGCGGATGCGCGAACGCCCAAGCAAAGATCATGCGGTAAATGGCGGAACGCATAAGGCCGACGAAGTCCAAGGGATCGACAATGCCATCGCCAAGCTCGAAGGCGATCGCGAGCGGCTAGAGGCGCGGCTGACGGCGCTTGCGCGGGAGAACAAGCGGCTCAAGACCGATCTTGCCGCCCTCGAAACGGCACAGCCCGAACAGGCAGCCGAGGCACCGCGCGCCGGTGCGGCGCTTCGCGAACAAATGAACGAACTGGCAGCCGAGGTCGTCAACCTGACGATGAGGCTGGAAGGGCCGGATTCGCCGATCGCCAAGGCCTTGGCGACACCTCGCGACGAGCGGCAAGATATCGGCGAGCGCGGCATCAGCCTCGCGGACCGTGTCAGGGCCTTGCAGAAGGCCAACGCAAGCAACTGATCCGAATGCCGTGGCGAGCGGAGCGTCTTGGTCCTGCGCCGCTATCGTTTCGAGAAGTGATGCAGGGCGATGGCCGATGCGGCTGCAACGTTCAGGCTGTCGAATCCCTCCGCCATGCCGATCCGTACGGTCCGCAGGCGACTGAGCAGGGTCTCGGGCAGGCCTTCGCCTTCCGTGCCGAGAAAGAGGGCCAGCCGAGACGTTCTTTCCGCAGCGCGGATGTCCGTTTCGCCGCGCGGCGAGAGCGCGAACTGGGCGAAACCCATCCGGTCAAGCGTTGCGGTCAAGCTCATCGCATTGTCGAAGGAGCCGAAGGGCACCTTCAGCGCCGCGCCGACCGAAACGCGGATCGCCTTGCGGTAAAGCGGATCACAGCAGGTGGGATCGAGAAGCACGGCGTCCGCGCCAAAGGCTGCGGCGTTGCGGAAGATCGAGCCCATATTGTCATGATTGGATATGCCGACCAGAACCACGACCAACGCGCTTGCCGGCAAGGTTTCGAGCAGCACCTCGGCCGGTTGAGGAGAGCCCCGAACGCCAATCGCCAATACGCCGCGATGCATGTGGAAGCCGGCGATCCGGTCCATGACGTCGCCGTTTACGACATAGATCGGGAGGTCGGCTGGCGCCTTGCGCAAGACACCTTCGAGGCCCGCCCGCCTGTTCTCCAGAATGAGGGCCGATTCCGCTGCGAAGCGTCCGGCCGACAGCAGAAGATCCAGCACCACCTTGCCTTCGGCGACGAAGCGCCCATGTCGTCCGACGAGATCGCGCTCGCGGATATCGAGATAGGCGGCGACACGCGGATCCCGCGCGTCGTCGACAGGGATGAGGTTCATAGAAATCTCGCCGGCGAACGATCGTCAGCAAGGTAAGGGGCTTTGCAGAGCCCGGGTCAAGTCCCGGCGCGGCGCATCCTGTAGGCCATCTGCGACAGGTCGCCGTCGCCGAAAATGCCTTCCAGCGTGCGAAGCAGCTCGCGCACCGCGTCGGAGTTGCAGGAATAATAGATCATCTGGCGATCGCGACGCGTCTCGACGATATCAAGCGCTCTCAGCTTGGCCAAATGCTGCGACAGAGCGGACTGGCTCAACTGGACTTTCTCGGCGATGGCGCCGACGGACATTTCGCCCTCGATCAGATAGCTGACGATCAGCAGCCGCTTTTCATTGCCCATGAGCGTCAGAAACGCGGCAGCCGATTCGGCGTTGGCGACTAGCTTGCTTGAGATCATGGATCCCCCATGTTTTCTGGCTCATCCAGCTGCCATGGGGGCAATGGCGGCTGATTTCCACGATATTCAGGTCAGGGAGCGCCGCTGAATCGGCGCTGCAACAAAAGGTAGATCATTTTACCCAAATCTCAAGAGTTGCTTTCGATCCGGGACGATTAACTTTCGCTACTGTGCCCGCCCTGCGGCGCGCCCGGCCTTGGCCATCTCGACCAGCACGGACCGCAACTCGCCGGCAGTGCCGAGAGGCCGAGGGAAGAAGACCCTGCAGGTGGCATCCGGAGAAGCCAGATCCATGCCGTCCGCATCGAAACCCGTAGCGATCCAGCCATCGCCTTCGGCCCGGCCGAAATGGCGCGCATAAATGCAAAGCGCATCGCGATGGTCGGCATTCATGTGGTCCAGCGCCGACTGTTCGCTGGCCCCCAGCTCCTCGACGATCGTGCCGCCGGCGATCAGGTCGGCGCGATCCAGAAGATAGGCTTTGCCGAAGCCGCCATTGAGACTGGCGCGTTCAGGCTCAAGCCGGAATATCGAGAAGTCGCCGAGCCCGGCATAGAGTTTCGCCTTCGGATTGCGGTTGAGATAGCGCCGTTCGGCGCGGGCGTGACCCGCCGATCCGCGCTCCAACCGCAGCGCCTGGCATACAAGCGAGATGCGGGGATGCGCGAGCGGATCGCCCTTGCCGGGTTCGCCGACGAGCAGCGAGCAGCGCGGGTCGGCGAGAAGCGCGCCGGTATGCGCCGACAGCATCGAGACCAGGATCAGCGGCGCGCCGTCGATGTCGGTCGCCACGCCGACCCGGCTTGCCAGCGGCGCCCCGGTGCCGGGCTCGATTGCCGCAAGCGCGCCGAAGCGGGCCGAGCGGACCAGAGTCTTCGCCAGCCTGACGGCCTCGGTGTCGGTCTCGCGGATGACATCCTTCCTGGTCTCGGTCACAGCGCTCACCGCGATAAGTTGATTTCTACTCTCCGGCTATCTGCCAAACAGGCCGGACCTGACAAGGGCTTCAATTTCAGTCTCGTCGATGCCGAAGCGTGCCAGCACAGCCGAAGGCCGGCGGTCGGCGACGGTCGGCGCCGCGGCAAGCGTCGAGGCGGCGCTGGAGAAGCGCGGCGCCGGCGTCGGACGTTCGAGCTCGCGCGATCTTGCAAAATTTTGCCGGGCACGGCTCTGCGGATGATCCCTGGCTTCGGTCAGCGACAGGACCGGAGCGACGCAGGCGTCGGTCGGTCCAAACACCTCGGCCCACTCGTCGCGTGTCTTCTCTCTGATCCTCGCGGCAATGGCAGCGCGCATGTCGGGCCACGATGTCCTGTCATATTGGCTGCCGACAAAACGCCGGTCGAGCGGCAACAATCGGGCGAACTCGGCAAAGAATTGCGGTTCGAGGCAGCCGATGGCGACATGCCGTCCGTCCGCCGCCTCGTAAACGTCGTAGAAGGGGGCCCCGGAATCGAGCAGGTTCTCACCGCGTCGCTCGCTCCAGAGGCCGGCCGCCATGAAGGCATGGATCGGAGCCGCGAGCATCGATGCACCCTCGACCATGGCGGCATCGATCACCTGACCTTTGCCGGTGCGCGAGCGCTGGAACAGGGCCGCCAGCACGCCGGCGATCAGCATCATGGCGCCGCCGCCCTGGTCGGCGACAAGGTTCAGCGGCGGCACGGGCGGCGCTCCCTGCCGGCCGACGGCATGCAGCAGGCCGGCATAGGCGAGGTAGGTGATGTCATGACCGGCGCGGCGCGATAGCGGCCCGTCCTGGCCGAAACCCGTGAGGCGGCCGTAGATCAGCGCAGGATTGCCTTCCAGCACGACATCAGGCCCGAGGCCCAGCCGCTCCATGACGCCTGGGCGAAAGCCTTCGATGAGAACGTCGGCCTTTTCCGCCAGGCGCAGCAGAAGCTCCGCGCCGTCCGGCCGCTTCAGGTCGAGCCTGAGGATGGAGCGGCCGTGGCGGTCGAGGTCGTGGGCCTCCGGCAAGGACAGAAGCGGCTCTTTGGCGTCCGCCCGCTCGATGCGCAGGACGTCTGCGCCCATCTCCGATAGCATCAAGGCGGCGAGCGGCACCGGGCCGAGGCCCGCCATCTCGATCAGCCTGAGGCCAGCCAACGGCCCTGTCTTGTCGGCGGCTGTCGGCGGCGTGCTCATTCGCTTTTATTTGGGCGCCATGCGGATCGCGCCGTCGAGGCGGATGGTCTCGCCGTTCAGCATCTGGTTCTCGATGATGTGGAGCGCGAGTGCTGCATATTCCGAGGGCTCGCCGAGGCGAGGCGGGAAGGGCACCGAAGCGCCGAGCGAATCCTGCACCTCTTGCGGCATGCCGGCCATCATCGGGGTCTTGAAGATCCCTGGGGCGATGGTGCAGACGCGAATGCCCGAGCGCGCCAGGTCGCGCGCCACCGGCAATGTCATGCCGACGACGCCGCCCTTGGACGCCGAATAGGCAGCCTGGCCGATCTGGCCGTCATAGGCGGCGACCGACGCCGTGTTGACGATGACGCCGCGTTCGCCGCCGGCGAGCGGTTCGAGTTTCGCCGCCCGGTCGGCGACCAGGCGGATCATGTTGAAGGTGCCGATCAGGTTGATCTCGATCACCTTGCGGTACTGGTCCAGCGGGTGCGGGCCATCCTTGCCGACCGTCTTCACACCAATGGCAATGCCGGCGCAATTGACCAGGATGCGCGGTTCGCCGAGCTTTGCCGCCACTTCGGCGATCGCCGCGCTGCCACTGTCTGCGCTGCTGACATCGCATTGAACCGCGATCCCGCCGATATCGGCGGCAACCTTGGCCGCGCGATCGATACCGATATCGAGTATCGCTATCTTGGCGCCCTTGGTGGCAAGGGCGCGCGCCGTCGCTTCGCCAAGGCCGGAGCCAGCGCCAGTGATGATCGCGATCTGGCCGTTCGGGGTCATGGTGGCGTCCTCCCAGAATTTCGGATCATGCTACGAAGCGCGTTGCTGCGGCGCAACCTGAATGACCGGATCGATCGAGGACTGCGGATTGGCCGAGGCGCGGACCGCGACCTGGGCCAGGTCGGCAACCCGCGCCGTATCAGCATGACAGACCTCACCGACGAACCGGGCCACCGCGCCAGGCCTGATTTCGTGATGGAGCAGCCGGTCGAGATCGACCGGACGCGGCATGGTGATCTGCCCGCGCGGGAAGCGCTTGAAGCCGAGCGGCCCGTAGTAGGGCTCATCACCGACCAGCATGACGGCCGGCGCGCCGGCCTTCGCGGCGGCTTCGAGCGCGATCGCGACCAGCCTGCGGCCTATGCCGAGATTCTTGAAGGCGGGCCGCACGGCAAGCGGGCCGAGCATCATGGCGCTTCCGGCGCCTGCCGCCACGCGCGTCATGCGCACCGAGGCGATCACCGTCTCGTCCTCGACGGCGACAAAGGACATCGAGCGGTCGTGCCCGCCGGCCTCGCGGATCTTATAGGCGGCCAGCACGAAACGGCCCGGCCCGAAGGCCTCGTCGTTGATGGCTTCGATTTCAGGATCGTGCGCCGGGGTCTCCGGCAGATATTTCACGTCGGCAAGGCTCATGGTCTTTGCGTTCCGGTATGCGAGGAAAGGTTTGCTGCAAGCGGCAGCGTTCGCCAGTCAGCGCTTCATCAAGCGCGGGCGTCCTTTCGTCGTCGGTCGAACCGGATCGTGGCAAAGTCAAACATGGGCGCTTCCGCTAGCATCAATTGTTCCCGGCTGCAATCGGCGCTTTTCACCTTTCTTTTCGCCGTTTGACGAACTGTTCAGCGCCTGGGGGCTTCGACATTTCGGGTAAGCGCCTAGATGTCTGTTGGAACCGCAGGGAGATTCGCATGGGATTGCTGGTTGAAGGCAAATGGCAGGACCGCTCGACCGTTGCCGACAGCAGCGGCAGGTTCGTGCGTGCCGAAGCGCAATGGCGCGACTGGGTGGCGCGCGACGGTGCGCCGGCGCAAGGGCGTAAGCGCGGCTTCAAGGCGGAGCCCGGGCGCTATCACCTTTACGTCTCGCTCGCCTGCCCCTGGGCGCACCGGACCTTGATCTTCCGCGTCTTGAAGAAGCTGGAAGACATCATCTCCGTCTCCGTGGTGCACCATTTCATGGGCGAGAACGGCTGGACCTTCACAGCCGAGGACGGCGCAACCGGCGACACGCTCTACGGCCTCGACTTCCTGCACCAGATCTATGCCAAGGCCGATCGCGGCTATTCGGGCCGCGCGTCCGTACCGGTGCTGTGGGACAAAAGACAGGAAACCATCGTCAGCAACGAGTCGTCAGAAATCATCCGCATGCTCAATTCCGGCTTCGACGAATGGGGTGATGCGAGCCTGGACTTCTATCCGCCGGCGTTGCGTTCCGAGATCGACAGGATCAATGCGCTGGTCTATCCGGCGATCAACAACGGCGTCTATCGCGCCGGCTTCGCCACCTCGCAGGAAGCCTATGAGGAAGCGTTCGGCGAGCTCTTCGCAGCACTCGACACGTTGGAAGAGCGGCTGTCAAAGCAGCGCTATCTTGTCGGCGAGCGGATCACCGAAGCTGACTGGCGTCTATTCACCACGCTGGTGCGCTTCGATCCGGTCTATGTCGGCCACTTCAAATGCAATCTGCGCCGGATCGCCGACTATCCGAACCTGTCGAACTATCTGCGCGACCTCTACCAGGTGCCCGGCGTGTCAGGCACGGTCAGCCTGCATCACATCAAGTCGCACTACTACGGCAGCCACAAATCGATCAATCCGACGGGGATAATCCCGGCGGGACCTAAACTCGACTATGCCGCACCACATGATCGCGGCCGGTTCAGGAAGGCGGCATGAGTCACCAGTAGGCCGAGACCTGCTCGCCGCCGAAAATTTCGGCAATCCGACGTCGCGTCGCCGGCGTCGCATCTGCCGGCAAACGGTCGAGCGGAAAGAACGCCGCCTCGGCGATCTCATGGTCCGCCGATTTCGGCGCCGTCTGGTTGAAGGCTTCGACCAGATAGAGGCCGACGTGGTCGCGTGTGCTGGCGCGACGGTTGAAGTGCATCGATCTCAGCACCGGCGGAGCCGTCAACGCGATGTTGCCCTCCTCGGCGAGCTCGCGCGCCAGCGCCTCGACAAGCGTCTCGCCGACCTCGACGCCGCCGCCAGGCAACTGCCAGCCCGGAACATAGGTGTGGCGGATGAGGAAGATGGAGTTGGATGCGCGGTCGTAGATCAAGCCGCGCACGCCAAGCGTCATCGGGCGCCGCAGCAGGAAATAGAGATGGAACAGCCTTGCCCGCAGTCCCGCCCAGCCGGTCTGGCGGAACGCCTGTTCCGAATCGGCGCCAGTCATCCACGAAACCGCGAGCGGACAGGAAACGTTGAGTAGAAAGCCCGGACCGGGTCGCTTAAGAAGGGGCTATGCTCAGGCTTGCACATATTTCCGATGTCCATCTGGGGCCGCTGCCCGATGTAACCTATCGCGATCTCGCGTCCAAGCGCGTGCTGGGTTACGTCAACTGGCAGCGCAACCGCCGCCGTCATATGCACGATGCGGTGATCGACACGATTGTCGGCGATATCAAAGCCAACGCCCCCGACCACCTCGCGGTCACCGGCGATCTCGTCAACCTGGCGCTCGATGGCGAGATCGAGATGGCGAAACATTGGCTGGAGACGCTGGGCTCTGCGAATGACGTATCCGTGGTGCCGGGCAATCACGATGCCTATGTGCCGGGCGCCTTCGACAAGGTTTGCCGGTCATGGGCGCCGTGGATGACGGGCGACGGCATCAACAGCCCGATCGACCGCAATTCCTTTCCCTATTTGCGGGTTCGCGGTGATGTCGCTCTGATCGGCGTCACGACGGCGCGGGCCACGGCGCCCTTCATGGCCAACGGCTTCTTCATGGAGGGCCAGGCGGAGCGGCTCGGCAACATCCTCGACGCGACGGCCAGACAGGGGCTGTTTCGCGCCATCATGATCCATCATCCGCCGGTGCGTGGCGCGGTCTCGCAGCATAAGCGGCTGTTCGGTATCGCGCGCTTCCACAAAGTCATTCGCCGGTATGGCGCCGAGCTTGTGCTGCACGGCCACTCGCACTTGCCTTCGCTGTTCACCATCGGTCCGCGCGGCGTCAAGGTGCCGGTGGTCGGCGTGGCCGCCGCCGGCCAGGCGCCGGGCGGCGATCATCCCGCCGCTCAGTACAATCTGTTCGAGATCGGCGGAAAAAAAGGTGGTTGGACCATCCGCCTGACACGGCGCGGCCTGACCGGTCCGGCACTGCCGCCGTCGGACATTCAGGTGATCGAGCTCGGTGCCGATATGCCGGTGGTGCGCGAGCCCGTCGTCAGAAGCTGATCTTCATCTGGGCGATGCGGTCCCAGAACAGCACCAGCGATACCGCCAGGCCGACCAGGGCGCCGGCGGCGATCAAGCCGAGGCCGGCGAAGAAGGTCGTCCAGCCGTTGCGGCGCGTTGCAGCCTGCAAGGGCGGCTCGGCTTCCCGGACCTCGGCTCGATGCAGGCCAGTCACCGCGCTCTCGACCGCGCCTTCCATCATCCGCTGCCGCTCGACGACACGCTCGGCCACGTATCGCGTAACGGCATCGGCGACGGGCTTCATGTCGGTCGATTCGGCCAGCACCACGCGGCCGATGCGCGTGTCCTTAAGGAAGCGGAAGGTGCGGCGATCCCGCCCCATGGCGACATGGCTGACGGCATCGACCCACAGCCGCGGCTGCAGGCCGGAGGAGACGGCGAAGTCGAAATTGTCGATATCCGCCGGCACGTCGGCGAAAACGGGGGCGAGCTCCGCGGCCAGCAACTCGAGCCGCATGCGGTGCGCCTCGCGCATGTCGACCACCACATCATCGCGGTCGGCGAAGGCGTTCTTGACGTCGCGGATCGCGTCCGCGAGCTTTCGCGATGGCTCGATCGGGGTGATTTTGTCGCCTGCATCCTTCATGGCGCTGCCTCGCTGTTGGTAAACAGCGAGTTAACACAGTCGCCGGCAAAATGCACTGCGAGATGGGCTCAGCTTGCGGCTGCGCTGAACACCGGTCTCTGGATTCTGCCGCGGCGACGCGTGTTGCGGCGCACGGCCTCTGCAGTCAGGTCAGGCGCCTCCTCGACCAGCATGTGGCCCGCCTCCAGCACGTGGTGCAGGTGGAAATGCGGCGGCAAGTCCTCGGCCTGGGCGACGGGCAGGACGGGATCGTCCGTTCCCCAAAGCACCATCACCGGCATGCTCAGGGTTTCCAGCCGTTCGCTCGGGATGACACCTTGCCGGTCTTCCCTGGTGATCACGGCTGCAGCACCGACGAGGGTCCGCAACTGGCCCGGCCGTTTGCGCATGCCGCACAGCGCCTCCACCACGTGTTGAGGAGGAGAACTTTGCGGCCCCGACATGGCGGCAAGACAGGCGCGGATCTCATCTCGATCGGCCGCGGCCGCATAGCGCCGCAGCAACGGACCGTTGATCTCGGGGCCGAAGCCGCCGGGCGCCAGCAAGGTCAGCGAGGCCACCCTTTCGGGATCGGCAGATGCCATCAATGTCGCGATCGCGCCGCCCATGGAATGGCCGACGACGTGAACTTTGCCCAGGCGGCGCTTGCCCAGATCGGCCAGGATAACCCCAGCGGCCTGCTTGACTCCTGCCGCCTGGCACTCCAGGGAGTTTCCGTGGCCCGGCAGGTCGTAGGCAAGTGTCCTCACATCGGGCGTCAATCCCGCAATCACGTCGCGCCAGATCGAATGGCAAGCGCCGAAGCCGTGCAGGAAGACGATCGTCTTCGAGCCAGCACCGCTTTCGGCGACGTGAAGAGAGTTAAACATCGAGATTGTTGGCTGTGAAGCAGTATGAGGGGCAATTCAAGATTGTGGCTGAATTGCTCCCTGAGCAGGTCGATAGCCAGTAAAATCTTCGCGAATTCGCCGTGCGCGCCCCAATCGAATGCGTAAGCAGGCCTAAGACTCGTTGAGTGTCGACGCGCGCTGTGCCGAGCAGATCCGGCGTGCGAATTTAATATTCCAATCAGTCCGCACGTCAGCGAATGCTCCACGTTCGCTCAGCTCGGATTGCCAATCCCCGCAGAGCGCAAGGATTGCACCAGCCGGTCGATGAGATCGGCGGGGTACTTCCTGTCAACAAAAGTGGCGCGCGGATTGGCGGCGAATTTCGGGAATTCGGCCGTGAGCTCGTTCGCCAATTCGTTTGCGAGCTTGTCGCGGCCTGAGATCTTGGCGCCGATCAGGCGCGCCGCCAGGTAATGCGATTTGGACGCGGTGGTCCGCAGCGACTCGCTGGCAATCGCTGCCCTCTGGGTGTCGCCTTGCATGAAGGCTCCGACAAACAGGCCATAGTCCCACCAGGTCGGATGACCGCTGAAGGCCTCGACGGCATGGCCCAGGATCGGCGTCCCTTCCTGGTATCTGCCAGCGAAGATCAGGCCGTAGCCATAAGCGGCGGCCATGCCGAGATCGTAGGGGTTGAGCTCATAAGCCTTGCGCATCCAGCGGATCGCTTCGTCGGTGTTGCCGAGGCGCGAGTTGAGGTAGCCGTAGGCGCGATGCGCGTGCGGACTCATCGGTGCCATCTGAATGGCGCGGTGGGCAAACGACATGGCCTGCTCGACCGTTGCGCCGGGCGGATAGGCGTAGCGGTTGTTGACGGCTTCCAGTTGCAGGGAAGCCAGTTCCGAGTAGACGAGCGATGATTTGGTGCTTTCCCTGACCAGCTTCTCCAGACAGCGATACGCAGCTTCGTGCGCCTTGGCGCTCTGGTCGAGATAGTAGAGGTCGTCGAGCACCAGACATCCTATCTGGCTGGTCCGGATATCGCTCTGGTCGATATAGCTGTAGATCGCGCCCGAAGCGGGGACGGTAGAGCTCAGGAGATTGGCGATGTTGCTCTCGACCGCACCAGGCGCGCTTTCGGCCGATGTCAGGTTGCGTGACAGGAGAACCCGTCCCGTCGCGACGCTCTGCAGCTCGATCATGACGTCGCCGGCGTTAGTCCCGGGAATAAGATCGAAAACGAAGCTGATCGGATCGGCGGAACGATTGCGCGTAGCGTCGGCGTCGCGTCCGATGAAGTCTATCGTATCGAAGCCGGCCAGACCGGCGCGCAGCGAGGAAGCAACACGGGCCGCCTCGGGTCCGTCGGCTTTGATGGCCAAGTAGATCAAAGGCAGGCCTTCGAACGTTTGGGAAGCGACGCTGCTGGTCGCGCCTGCCGTTTCGACTTCAACCGGCGCGACCGCGTCGTCACCACGAAGAAAGGCGTTACCCTGGCGGACGACAAGGATACCCAGCATGGCGATGACCAGCACCATGGCGGCCCAGAAGAACCGCAACTGGCGCGTCAGCGATGACGCGGATTGGGTCGGTGCCGGGGTCGTCGTCAGCGGCACGGCGTCGACCGGTGCGGCGGCGGCCTCGGGCTTCTCGAAATGCTTGGAAGGCCGGGCGATCGGGGCATCCGCGGGTTTGGCGTCGGCTGGGAGCCGTATGGCGTTCAACTCGTAAGAAGGCACATAGCCGCCGCGCGGAATGGCGATGCGTACCGGCTCGCCAATGCCTTCGCTGGCGAAATATTGATCCAAAAGCTCGCGCAGCCGCCCCGCCTGGACCCTGACGACCGCGTCGGTCGATCCGTCGAAATCGCCGTCCTTGCCGAAGACATCCATGGCAATGGACACACCCTTCAGCCGGTCGGCTTCGCCTGCCTGCTCGCGTTCGACCAGATAGCGTAACAGCCTGCGGGCCCGCTCGGATCGTCCGAACGTTTCGCTGGCAAGCAGTCGCTCCAATGTCTCGCGCACTGCGGGGGCGGCAGGCGTGGCAGGCTCCAAGTGTCGGACCTTTCAGAGTCGGCACAGGTTAGGGCGCGATAATATAGCGCGCGCTCCAGCGCACAAGGAACCTTCTGTTATGTGATCGCGTAAGCCACGGGAAATTTACCGGCCGGTTAACGAATTTGAACGCGGCTCGCGCCTGCCATGAAGCGTGGCACGTCCGATGAACGCGCCACGCTTTATCAATCGAACAATCAGACGGCCTTGCGGCCCAGGATGCGGTTGGCGGCCGAGACCACGGCCTCCAGCGAGGCGGCGACGATGTTGGTGTTTATGCCTGCGCCGAACAGCTTGCCGCCGGGATATTCCATCTCGACATAGGAAATGGCCGAGGCGTTCGACCCGCGCTGCAAGGAATGTTCGGAATAGTCGAGCACCGACATGTCGACGCCGATATGGCGCGAAAGCGCATCGACGAAGCCGTCGATCGGGCCGGTACCGGTGCCGGTGATGGTGACTTCCTTGCCGTTGTCGAGGATCTCCGCCTCGACCACGCGACGGCCCTTTACCGCAGTGTCCGGATAGGTGCGATGGTCGAGGAATTTCAGCCTGGCGCCGGGCTGGTCGACATAGGCTTCGAGGAAGCGCTCGTGGATGCGCTTGGCCGGCACTTCCTTGCCTTCGGCGTCGGTGATCGCCTGGATGTCCTGGCTGAACTCGATCTGCAGGTTGCGCGGCAGATTGAGGCCGTAGTCGGCCTGCAGCACGTAGGCGATGCCGCCCTTGCCCGACTGCGAGTTGATGCGGATGATCGCCTCATAGGTGCGGCCGACATCGGCGGGGTCGATCGGCAGGTAGGGCACTTCCCAAACCGGCGTGTTGGCTTTGCGCAGCGCCTTCATGCCCTTGTTGATGGCATCCTGGTGCGAGCCGGAGAAAGCGGTGTAGACGAGCTCGCCGACATAGGGGTGGCGTTCCGGGATCTTCAGCTGGTTCGAATATTCGTAGACGTCCTTCATCCGGTTGATGTCGGAGCAGTCCAGCTCGGGATCGACGCCTTGCGTGTACATGTTGAGCGCCAGCGTCACGATGTCGACATTGCCGGTCCGCTCGCCATTGCCGAACAGCGTGCCCTCGACGCGGTCGGCGCCGGCCATCAGGCCGAGCTCGGTGGTGGCGATGCCGGTGCCGCGGTCGTTGTGCGGATGCAGCGAGATGATCAGCTTGTCGCGGTTGTCGAGATTGCGGCACATCCACTCGATGCGGTCGGCATAGACGTTGGGCGTCGACATCTCGACCGTCGATGGCAGGTTGACGATCAGCTTGTTGTCGGCCGTCGGCTTCACGATCTCGGTGACGGCGTTGCAGATCTCCAGCGCGACCTCGAGCTCGGTACCGGTGAAGCTCTCCGGCGAATATTCGAAACGGAAGCCGCCGCCGGCCTTGGCGGCCATTTCGGTGATCATCTTGGCGGCATCCGTGGCGATGCGCTTGATGCCGGCGACGTCCTTTTCGAAGACGACGCGGCGCTGCAGCTCGCTGGTCGAGTTGTAGAAATGCACGATCGGGCGGTGGGCGCCCTCGAGCGCCTCGAAGGTCCGCGTGATCAGCTCGGGCCGGCACTGCACCAGAACCTGCAGCGACACGTCCTTGGGCACGCCGCCCTCCTCGACGCACCAGCGGGCGAAGTCGAAGTCGGTCTGCGAGGCCGACGGGAAGCCGATCTCGATCTCCTTGAAGCCCATGTCGAGCAGCAGCGCGAACATGCGCGCCTTGCGCTCATGGCCCATCGGGTCGATCAGCGCCTGGTTGCCGTCGCGCAGGTCGACCGAGCACCAGATCGGCGCCTTGTCGATCACCTTGGACGGCCAGGTGCGATCGGCGAGGTTGACGGTCGGGTAGGGCTGATATTTGCGGGCGGCATCGGCCATGTGGCCGGGCGCTTGCGCGCCCGTTTCGGCCTCGCCGGCGCGGATTGCTTCTCTTCTATTCATCGTCGTTTCTCCCGGCGGCTCGTGGGACCGCCTTCAGGCGGATCGGTGCCGAGCGGCGCCTTTACCAAAGAATTTCGTTCGCTTGATGTGACTTGCCAATCTAGCCAAGGAGCAGGCGCCCAAAGCGGCGGTTTTCGACCGCCGGGCGCTCCTTCAGCGAACCCGGCGATCGCCGATAAGGCCGAGAAGGAGCAGGGTCGAAGCAAGCGCGCGCACGGTCTCGCCGGCAAAGCCGGGGCGAGAAGAAGCGACGGAGCGGGTGCGCGTGGTCATGCCGGCTCTCTTACAGGAGCGGCCATCCGGAGGCAAGTGCCGGCCCGGCTTTGAGTCTTTGGTTTCATGCATATCGTCTTCCCAAAACCGCTGCACAGTTTTGGTCGACATGCTTTGGCGCGGCTCTTCCCCGCATCAGCCAAATGCGACACACTCGCCTCCGGAGGACCTGATCCGAGGGGGAGGTCGTGCATGAATTTCGTGTTCTTCTCGCCGCATTTTCCGGGCAACGGCGCCGATTTCTGCGAACGGCTGAAGAAGGCCGGCGCTACCGTGCTCGGCATCGGCGACGCGCCCTATGAGACGCTGAGCAGCAAGCTCAAGGCGGCGCTTTCGGAATATTATCGGGTCGCGGACATGGAGAACTACGATGCCGTATTCCGGGCGATGGGCCATTTCATCCACAAATGGGGCCGCATCGACCGCTTCGAGTCGTTGAACGAGCACTGGCTGGAGCTCGAGGCCAATATCCGCACCGACTTCAACATCTTCGGCACCAAGCTCGACTTCGTGAAGAATTTGAAGCGCAAGAGCCGCATGCGGGCCTTCTTCCGCAAGAGCGGCGTCGAGACAATCCCGCAACGCAAATGCTCCGATCGGGCGGGCGCCATGACCTTCATCCGCCGGGTCGGCTATCCGGTGGTGGTGAAACCGGATTCGGGCTCCGGCGCCTCGAACACGTTCAAGATCTCCAACGCGAAGGAGCTCGATCAGTTCTTCAAGGACAAGCCCGAAGGCGTGGCCTTCGTCATGGAGCAGTTCATCGAGGGCCTGGTGGTGACCTTCGACGGGCTGGTCAACCGCGACGGCGAGGTGGTGCTGGCGGCGAGCCACCGCTACGACCAGAGCGTCATGGAGGTGGTCAACCGCGACCGCCATATGAGCTACACCTGCTTCCCCGAGATTACGCCCGCGGTCGAGGAGGCAGGCCGCAAGATCCTGAAGGCGTTCGACGTACGCGAGCGCTTCTTCCACATCGAACTGTTCGAGACCAGGGACAAGCGCATCATTGCGCTGGAGGTCAACATGCGGCCGCCAGGCGCCTGGATGACGGATGCGATCAACTACACTTTCGACATCGACGTCTATGCCGAATGGGCCAACATGGTGGTGAAGGACGCGGCCGGCGGGCCCTACAAGGGCAAGTATTTCACGGCCTATGCCAGCCGCAAGCGACACCTCGACTATTTGCACAGCCATGAGGACGTGCTAGCCGCCCACGGCGACAAGATCGTCCACCATCAGGCCATCGAAGAGGTTTTCAGCCGCGCCATGGGGAACTACGCCTACCAGATGCGCTCGAAGGACCAGAAGGCGCTGCGTCAGGCGGTCGACTATATCCACGCGGAAAAGGCGTGAGCCGATGGACGTCTCCTATCACAAGGCCCATGCCCGCAATCTCGGCCGCGACATGGAATACAAGCGCTACGGCCATGCCGGGCGGCCGGTGGTGGTGTTTCCCACCTCGCAGGGGCGTTTTTACCAGTTCGAGGATTCGGGAGGCGTCGCAGCACTCGCCGAATTCGTCGACACCGGCCGCATCCAGCTGTTCACGCTCGACGGCATCGATTCGGAATCCTTCTTCGACAAGCATGGCGATCCCGTCAGTCGCATCGCCCGCCACGAAGCCTATTTCCGCTATGTGCGCGAGGAGGCGCTGCCGGAGCTGCAGGCGGTTGCCGCCAAGGCCAATGGCGGACGCGCCCTCAAGCCGCTGTTCTGCGGCTGCTCGATGGGCGGCTACCACTCGTCGAATTTCGTGTTCCGCTTTCCGGAGCTGGCGAGCGGCGTGATCTCGCTATCCGGCGTCTATTCGACCCGCGACTTTTTCGGTCGGACGCTGGAGGGCAGCATCTTCTACAATTCGCCGCTCGACTATCTGCCGGGCATCGTCGACCAGAAGCTGCTCGGGCGGCTGAGGGCGCTGAGGCTGATCTTCTGCTGCGGGCAGGGCGCCTGGGAAGAACGAATGCTCGTCGAAACGCGCGAACTGGAGCAGGTGCTGCGCGAGAAATCCATTGCGGCCTGGGTCGACTATTGGGGCGGCGACGTCAGCCACGACTGGCCGTGGTGGCACAAGCAACTCGTCTATTTCTTTGGCCGCTGGCTCGATGACGACCTGATGCACAGGATCGACTGATGACCGCGCCCGACCCGATCCGCCGCTTGTCGAAGCCACCAATGCCGGCGACCCGGGGCCTTTCTCGAACCCTCACCGCCGATGCCTTGCTCACCGATTGGGGCCGTTCCTTCCGCGGACGCGAGCAGATCTCGCGCTGGAACCAATCCGACAGTATCGGCGTACAATCCCTTTTGATGCGCGTCGCGGGGTTGGCCGCCACCTCGGGTCATGTGGAATGGCGGCGTGGGCGCGCTGTCGCGATCCTCGCTCAGTAGGTCGCGCGCCCGCCGGACAGATCGAAGGTGGCGCCAGTGGTGAAGGAATTCTCGTCCGACAGCATGAAGGCGACCATGGCCGCAGCCTCCTCCACCTCGACGAATCGACCGCGAGGCACCTTGCTGAGCATATAGGTCACCTGGGCCTCGGTGAGCTGTTCGAGGATACGGGTGCGGGCGGGCGAGGGGGTCAACGCGTTGACGGCGATGTCGAGACCGGCGAGTTCCTTGCCGAGCGACTTGGTCAGCGCAAGCACGCCGGCTTTGGCGGCCGAATAGGCGGCGGCGTTGGGATTGCCTTCCTTGCCGGCCACGGAAGCGACATTGACGATGCGGCCGTAGTTGCGCGCGATCATGCCGGGCACCAGACGTCGGCAGCAGTAAAAGACGCCGTTGAGGTCGATTTCGATGATCTGCCGCCAGGCGGCGGGGTCATAGTCCACCACGGTCGCGGCCGGCCCGGCAATGCCGGCATTGTTGACAAGGAGATCGACAGGCCCGAGCGCCTGCTCGGTCTCGATGGCGGCGCGGTCGACGGCCTCGATCTGCGACTGGTCGCAAAGCAAGGCATCGACCCGGCCCAAGGGAGCAAGCTCGGCCACAGCGCTCGCCATCGCGGCCTGGTCGATGTCCCAGATGGCGACGCTTGCGCCCGACGACAGCAGGCGTCGGGCGACCGCAAGGCCGATGCCTTGCGCGCCGCCCGTCACGACCCCGACGCGGCCAGAGAGATCGACAGCATTCAAACGACGGTTCATGGCCAATTCCTCTGCTTCTCCATGCACTTGGTAGCGCGGATCAGTCCCTGACGTTTCGCGCCACAAGCTTGGCGACGCTTGGCCCAACAAGCAGCACGACGAGGAAACGGGCCGATTGCAGCGCCATGACGAAGGAGATGTCGACGTTCTGCGCGGCGGCGGCGATGATGGCGACGCTGTCCATGCCGCCGGGGCTGGTCGCCAGATAGGCGGTCAGCGGATCGATGCCGAGCACGCCGCTGATGACGAAAGCCATGCCGCCGCAGAAGGCGATCAGCGCTACGATCGAGGCGATGATCTGCGGCAGGGCGCGTGCCGCGTGGCGCAGGATCGGCCGGGTGAAGTTCAGCCCGATCGACCAGCCGACCATGGCGTAGCTGACGGCCAGCAGCCAGGGCGGCAATTGCATCGGCACGCTGAAGCCGAGATGGATTACCGCGCCAAAGATGAAGGTGCCAAGGAAGAAGGGCGAGGGCAGTCTGAGCAGCTTGCCGAGCAGGCCGCCGACGACCGCGATGCCAAGGGTGGCGCCAAAGGCCAATGGATCGATCGGCGGAAACCAGATGATGGGCGGCACTTCGACGCCCGACGTGTCGACCCACATCTTGGCGACGAGCGCCGCCGTCACCGAAACGAAGATGACACGCAGATATTGCATGAAGGCGACGAGGCGCTGGTCGGCACCGAAGGCGCCGGCCATCAGCACCATGGCGGTGGCGGCGCCCGGCGAGGAACCCCAGACCGCCGTGGTGCCGGGCAGGATGCGCCAGCGACTGATCAGCCAGCCTAGCAGGCTGGAGGCGGTGAGCGTCGCCACCACCATCCCGAAGAAGAGCGCCCATTCGGCGTAGAAGACCGGAAATATGTCGACCGAGATCGAATTCGCCACCAGGCAGCCGACCACGGCCTGAGCGGAACCGAACAGCGCGCGGGGTACGCGCACCGTGGCGCCGTTGGTGCCGGCCAGGATCGCGGCAAGCATCGGGCCGATCAGCAGCGCCGCAGGCAAGGCGGCCAATTCCAGCGCGCCGGCAAAGAGCAGCGAGAGCACCACCAGCGCCAGCCACTGCTGCAGCGGGCGCAATCGCGTCATGCGTTGAACAGACGGTTGCTCCAGTGACGGTCCTTCTGATGAAGAGTCCATATCCGGCTCTTAGCCCGGGCACGGACAAATGCGAACCCATTTTCCCGCGGAAATGCCGTTGGCGACGGTCTCGCGCTCAGCTGCCCTTCTCGGGGGCCGGAAGGCCGAAGCCGCCGACAGGATGGGTCTCGACCTGGAATTCGAAGCCGGCGATGAAAGGACGCGCCTTGGCGATTGCCGCCTGGACTTCGGGCAGTTGCAGGGACGCCTTATGGCTTGCCTGATCGGTCCACACTTCGGTGACCCAGATCGCGTCGGCATCGGCCGGATCGGTGGCGATGATGTAGCTCAGGCAGCCGGGCAGGGCACCGGTCGTCTCACGCAGCACGTCCATGACTGCATCGCGCTGGCCGCGTGCCGCCCGCATCTTGCCGATCAGTCCGAACATTCACTTCCTCTCCCTCCAGGTTGCACGCTGAGCTGAGTATGCAATCGCCAGCTCACGGCATCAACTGGCCACCATTGACCTCGATCACCTGGCCGATGATGTAGCCGCTCAAGCGGTCGGAAGACAGGAACAGGTAAGCGCCGACGCAATCTTCGGCCCTTCCGGCGCGACCCTGCGGAATGGTGGCGACCATGCCCTTCATCTGCTCGGCGGTGGAATAGCGCTCGTGGAACGGGGTCAGGATGGTGCCGGGCGCCACGGCGTTGACCCGGATGCCGAAGCCGATCAGCTCCTTGGCCATGCCGCGCGTCACGTTGGAGACGAAGGCCTTGGACGAGCCATAGAGGCCGGCGCCGCCGCCGGCGCCGTTGCGGGCGGCGATCGAGGTGGTGTTGATGATGAAGCCGCCCTGGCGCTTCAGCCATGGGATCGCTCTGCGCGAGGCCGTCAGCACCGAGCGCGCGTTGAGATCCATCACCGCATCGTAATGGGCCTCGGTCTGCTCGGCATAGGCAACGCGGCCGAGCATGCCGCCGGCATTGTTGACCAGCCCGTCGAGCCGGCCGAAATGTTCAGCGCTCCCCTCGACCACGCGCTCGACGTCGGCGGGAACCGAAAAATCGCCCTGCGTCAAGAACACCTCGCCGCCGTCGTCGCGGATGGTTTTGGCGAGCTCTTCGGCGGCTTCCCGGCTTGAGTTGTAATGCAGCGCAACGCGGCATTTCTGCCGGGCATAGGCGAGGGCGAGGGCTGCTCCGATCCCGGTCGACGCGCCGGTGACCAGCACCGCCTTGCCGGCAAGATCGGGAATGACAAGCGTGGTCGGGTCAGTTGGCACGTCGATATCTCCAGGATTGCGCTGGCAATTGGTAGACGCTTCCCGGCCAGGTGTTCAAGTCAAGGCAAAATCAGGGCGCGAATTCAGGGCCGCAGATAGACATAGCCCTGGCGCTGCAGCTCCGCGAGCTTGACCACGCCGCCTTTCTCCGCGACCTGGAAGCCGGCAAGCAGGTCGGTCAGTGCGATGTCCATGCCATGCATGGTGTTGCTGCAGGCCTGCGGAACAAGTCCCTGCTGGACGAGGCCGGCAAAGCGGCTGGAGGTCGCGCCGGAAGCGCTCTTTGACTTGAAGGCCGCAAGCGCCGGCCCGTGGACGACCAGCACGACCTCGACATCGCCGCTGGTGCCCTCATAGTGGTTCTTGATGTTGCCGAGGACGAAGTTGACCTTGTCGGCGTCGCTGAGATGGTAGGCGACCCTCAGCCTGTCTTCGCCGGTGGCGGCGCTCGCCTGGCGCAGACCGAAAAAACCGGCCGCTCCGGCAAGACCGGCGCGGAAAACGTCACGGCGCAGCATCGCATCCTCCTCGATCCGGCGGCCCTCGCAAGTTTGCGTGGCCCAGCCTTCGTGCCTAGACTAGCATGAATCGCAATCACGTCCTGTCGGCGCGAGGAGAGGATCACATGACGTCGAGGATGGTGGCAGGCGCGGTGCTGGGTGCCGCGCTGTTCTTTGTCGGCGCGGCGCTCGCAGATGATGCCCCCAAGCTGGCCGAACTCAGCCCGAGCGGCGCCGACGTCTGCTTCGGCCGGGTCTATGATGCCGCCCATCTCAAGGTGCATCCGCACCAGAAGGTGGCGCGCATCTTCTTCTACCATGGCCACGATCCGGTCAGTCGGCCGAACGAGGAGCCGAGCTCGATGTCCGACGCTGCCTATAACGGCTTTCTCACCACCACGGTGCGCGGCGCCAAGAAGCCGGAATGGGCGGCTGGCTGGTGCAACAAGGAGGATCTGAGCGACAAGGCGAGCGGCATCCGCTGCGGCATGGAATGCGACCGCACGCTCGCCTCGCTGAAGGTCGACGACAAGGGCCGGCTGATCCTCTCCAACGTGCAGCCTGACGTCTATCTCGACGCCGGCGCGGAGGAGGATCTCGGCAAGGCGAAATACGACGAGCAGGCGCTTGGCAGGGAGGACGACAATTTCCGTCTCGATCCGATGCCGGCCGACACCTGCAAGGCGGAGTTCTCGCGCATCGATCCGGTCGATCCGGCGCTCGGGGCTCCGCTGCGCGAGCGGCTGAAGCCGGATCAGCCCTTCTGCTACGGCCGCGACTATGATGACGCGCATCTGAAATCCCATCCCGACCAGATGACGCAGTCGATCCGCGTCTTCCGCGGGCCGATCGAGCTTGCTTCCTTCGCAGCCGGCGGCGATGCCGCCAACTGGCCAGACGGCGCCGACATCGCCATCTCGGTGACGACCAGGCAGAAAGAGGCCAAGGTCACGCAGACCTATTCCTGCCAGGGCGAGGCCGATCAGTGGCGCTGCTCGGCCAGCTCCAAGATGAGCGACTTTGCCTGCGACATCTCGCAAAAGGAGGTTTTTCTCAAGCGCGGCGCCAGCGGCACGATGCTACTGGCCAACCCCAACAATGCGCTCGCCATCGTCGACCTCTGCTCGAAGATGGCGGGCGGCAAGACCACGTCCGACGACAAGGTGTACAGGCTCAATCCGATGCCGCAGTCGGCCTGCACGCCGTGAGTGTGCCACTTCGTCACTCTAAAGTGTGGCGCTTCGTCATCCTATGCGGAGCAAGGAGGGAAGCGACGCGGCGCAGCCATAGGATGCATGCCGTTATGCTAAGGCGTTGAAACGGTGCAGAATTCTGCTTCGCTGCATGCTTCGGCCAAGGCCACGGCATGGATCCCAGGGGTCTCGGCGATGGGGCTTCGCTCCTGCTTCGTCCAGGGATGACGACACCGCGGAGGCCCGGCCAATTTTCCAAGGCGTGGCTGGAAATCGCTTCAGGCGAAAGGCACCGCCGTTGTGCCTTTCGGCAGCTTCGCCTCGTCGTCCGGCTCGACATGGATGGTGACGCGCACCGAGGGGATCTCGGCCTTCAGCGCGTCCTCGATGCGGTCGCAAATGACATGGCTGGCGCCGACCGTCATGTCGGCGTCGACGACGAGGTGGAACTCGATGAAGGTCGCTCGCCCGGCGATGCGGGTTTTCAGGTCATGCACCTCCAGCGCACCCTTCGAATTGGCCGAGATGATATCGCGGATCTGCATGTGCTCCTGGGTGTCGACGGCACGATCCATCAGTCCGCTCAGCGACTCTCCGGTAAGCTTCCAGCCCTGATAGAGAATGTTCAGCGCAACAAGAAGCGCAAGCAGCGGGTCGAGGATATGCCATCCAGTCATCACCGCGGCGACAAGGCCCACGATGACGCCGACCGAGGTAAGCACGTCGGTCATGATGTGCTGGCCGTCGGCGACCAGGGCCGGCGATCGTTCGCTGCGGCCGTTGCGGATCAGCACGAATGCCCAGACGGCATTGACGAGCGCCGCGCCGGCATTGATCGCTAAGCCCTGCCAGGGCTGTTCGAGCGACGCGGGATTCTGCAGCGATTGCCACACCTTGGCGATGATCAGCAGCGCCGCAACGACGATCAGAACACCCTCGAGCACCGCAGAAAAATACTCGGCCTTGTGATGGCCGAAGGGATGGTCGCTATCGGCGGGCTTATGGCTGATGCGGATCGCCCAGAGAGCGGCTGCTGAAGTGATGACGTTGACGATGGATTCCAAAGCATCGGAATAGAGGGCCACGGAGCCGGTCATCTGCCAGGCAACGAATTTCAGCCCCATCACCAGGAAGGCGATGACGATCGACCAGAAAGCGAGGCTGGCGATCTTGCGCTTCGCGGCGGCTCTTGCGGCCGCCGTCGCCGTGTCTTCCACCGCGGCCATCGTTGCTAGGCAGCCTTTTCCTTGGCCTTGCGCGGCAGATGCGCAACGATGTTCTCGATGATGCGCATGCCGGCATTGTGGCCGAGCGTCATGATCGATTCCGGGTGGAACTGAACGGCGGCGATCGGCTCCTTGCGGTGCTCGAAGGCCATGATGACGCCGTCCTCGGTCTCGGCCGTCACCACGAAACCTTCGGGCAGGCGCACCGGATCGGCGAAGATCGAATGATAGCGGCCGACGGTCACTTCCTTGGGCAGCCCCGAGAAGATGATGCCCGGCTTCGAGACACGGATGCGCGAGGGCTTGCCGTGCATCGGAATGTGCAACTGCCGCAACTCGCCGCCATAGGCTTCGGCCAGCGCCTGCAGGCCAAGACAGACGCCGAAGACCGGCAGGTCGCGGGCGCGCGCTCGTCTGATGGTCGCGGCGCAATCGAAATCCTTCGGCGTACCCGGGCCGGGGGAGAGCACGACGAGATCGGGCTTCAGCCGCTCGAACACCTCTTCCGGCACCGGCGTGCGCACGGTGGAAACAGTGGCGCCGGTCTGGCGGAAGTAGTTGGCCAGCGTGTGGACGAACGAGTCCTCGTGGTCGACGAGCAGGATGTTGACGCCGTCGCCGACGCGCGCGGTGGTGCGTTCGGTGCCTGCGGCGTTGCCGGTCTTGGCGTCGCGTATGGCGGAGAGCATGGCGGATGCCTTCAGTTCGGTTTCGGCTTCTTCTTCCTCAGGAACGCTGTCGAAAAGCAATGTGGCGCCGGCGCGCACTTCGGCGATACCGTCCTTGATGCGGATGGTGCGCAGCGTCAGCCCGGTGTTCATGTCGCCGTTGAAATTGACCATGCCGATCGCCCCGCCATACCAGGCGCGCGGGCTCTTCTCGTTCTGCTCGATGAAGCGCATGGCCCACAGCTTCGGCGCGCCGGTGACGGTGACCGCCCAGGCGTGTGACAGGAAGGCGTCGAAGGCGTCCATGCCTTCGCGCAGCCGTCCCTCGATGTGATCGACGGTGTGGATCAGGCGCGAATACATCTCGATCTGGCGGCGGCCGATGACGCGCACCGAGCCCGGCTCGCAGACGCGCGACTTGTCGTTGCGGTCGACGTCCGAGCACATGGTGAGCTCGGACTCGTCCTTCTTGGAGTTGAGCAGCTTGAGGATCTGCTCGCTGTCGGAGATGGCGTCGTCGCCGCGCTTGATGGTGCCGGAGATAGGGCAGGTCTCGACCCGACGGCCGTTGACGCGCACGAACATCTCCGGCGAGGCGCCGATCAGATACTCGTTTTCACCGAGATTGATGAAGAAGGAATAGGGAGAGGGGTTGATCGACTTCAGCTTGCGGGAAATGTCGGAGGGCTGGGTCTCGCAACGCTCGTAGAACATCTGTCCAGGCACGACCTCGAACAGGTCGCCGCGCTTGAAGCTCTCCATCGCCCGGCGCACCAAATTGGCATATTCGCCGGGTTCGTGATCGCCGCGCGGCGGGATGCGGTCGGCGGTCCTGAACGGCTCGACATGAGCATCGCGGGCCAAGCCTTCCGTGGAAAACCCTTCGCCGGAATAGTCGTAGCGGTCGGTCCAGGCCTTGGTCGAATAGTGGTCGACGACGAGGATCTCGTCGGGCAGGAACAGCACCAGGTCGCGCTGGCTCTGCTTACGCTCGAGCTTGTAGTCGACCGGGTCAAACTGGAAGGCGAGATCGTAGCCGAAGGCGCCGTAAAGGCCGAGATTGGCGTCCTCGGCAGTCTTGAACAAAGCCGTGATGGCGCGCAGCACCGTGAAGACGGACGGCACGCGGCTGCGCTCTTCCTCGGTGAAGACGCGGCCGGGCTTGGCGACATCGAGGCGGATCAGCTTTTTCGAGCTCTCGGCAATCGCCACCTCGCTCAGCTCGCCAAGCGCCTTGCCGATCACCGGCAGCAGCACTTCGCCGCGCTGGTTGAGCGCCTCGATGCGCATGGCGCGGCCGCGCGCCGAGATCACCAGCGGCGGATCGATGATGGCCGTGTCCCAGCGCGTGTAACGGCCCGGATATTCGTAGTTCGAGGAGAACACCGCGCCGCGGCGGGAATTCAGGCCGTCGACATAGGCGTCAATCGCGCCTTCATAGGGCTGGTCATGGCGTTCGCGGGTGATCGTCACCCCGCCCGCGGTGACGAAGCGCTCCGCCCCGTTGTCCAGAACTGTAGTCGTCATTGCCGTCTCCACCAGCGTTTTGGGCAACGGACCCGGGAATGGCTTGGAAAAACAAATGGCCGCCCGGACATTCCGCTGCGGCCACCCTCATTTTCACGCATGCGCGTTCGAACCGGCCGCTGTCAGCGAGCCCACCACCAAACGGTCTTGTTCGAACGCATGTTCATGGCGACTCCCATAGCGGCGAATGACGGCCCGCGCAACTGGATTTCACGCGAACGGTAAAGCCGGCCCGTCAGTCCTCCAGCGTGCCGGAGCGCGCGTCGGCGCTCCTCTTGTCGCCGGCAAGCTTCAAAAGATCCTCGCCGGCGCGAATGATGCGGCGCGAACGACGGGTCAGGATGAAGCCCGACTGGGGCGCGAACACCTCGGTGCGGCCGCCGGCTTCGCCGGGCGCAGGGACGATCGTCGCCAGCCGGTCGCCCTTGTTGACGCGGTCGCCGGGCTTGACGTCGTAAAGGATGGCGCCGGCCTTGGGCGAAGGCATCATCTCGATGTTTTCCAGCGGTACGACGGCGCCGGAGAAGCTGCTCGCCTTCGGGACGGAAGGGTCCCGGATGACACCGCGCGTCACGAGCAAGCGGTAGAGGCCGGCGGCATCGGAGGCGGCCAAGCTGCTGTCGACATCCAGCATGCCGCGATATTCGACCGTGGTGACGACGCGCCGGTCGAAGCGCGCGACGCTCGCAGGCACGTTTTGATAGGGCATGATCGAGGCGCCCTCGAAGGTGCCGCTACTGTCCTCGCTCCACAGCAAGACGGCATCGATGCCCATCGCAGCCGCGCAGTCGGCCATATGCGGCCACAGGCTGGTGTGAATGTAGAGATAGGCAAGCCCTTCATCGTCGCAGTGGAGATCGAGCACGATGTCGTTGCCGAGCGAGAGTTCGACGAGCCGCTTCTTCAGCCGGCGGTCGGCGCCGCCGAGGTTGACATCCGCTAAAAGCCTGGCGTCCGGCGCGGCAAGCAGCGGGAAGGCACGGTTGAAGTTGGTGCGGGTGCCGAGATTGAAGCGGCCCTGGTGCTCGCCGAAATGATATTGCGCCCGACCGATTGGATTGGCCCAGGGCACCAACGTGATGGCGTCTCTAATGCGGCCTTCCGCTTCCGCCTTGGCAAGCATCGGCATCAGCGCGTCGATGGCGACGACACCCGGCAATTCTCCGGCATGAAGCGCCGCCTGCAGATAGGCCGAGGGCGCCGACTTGTCCGTGCCCTCGAAGCGGAAAACCGGGAATTCGTAAGCAACGCCTTCGCTGTCGCCTGCGATGCGCTCGATGGTCTTTTGCACGGGGTTCCTCCGGTGGGTGGCCAGACATGCATGGTTACGGCCCGGGTGTCAGTGGTCCAGTCCGCCCGCGCGATAGGCGCAAGCCGACCGTCGGACGCCTTGAGCACTGTTTGCCAAGACCGAGAGGCCCCGACGTGGAGCGGCGATCTGCCGTTACGCCAGCGGCTTCAAGTCCTGGGCGATGGTCGGCAGAAGCTCCGAGACGTTGGGGTGGATGTGCATGGCGCGCGCCAGCGTCGAGATCGGCGCCTTGGCATACATCAGGTCGAGCACTGAGTGGATCGCCTCGTCGCCGCCCGGTCCGAGCACCGAACAGCCGAGGATCTCGCCGGTGTCGGCGTCGGCCAGGATCTTCATGAAGCCTTGCGTCTCGCCCTTTTCGACGGCGCGGCCGACACGGGTCATCGGCCGCTGGCCGACAAGCGCGCGGCGGCCGGATTTCTTGACAGCGGTCTCGGTCATGCCGCAGCGGCCGAGCGGCGGATCGATGTAGAGCGCATAGGCCTCGATGCGATCGGTGACCTTGCGCGGATCGTTGTCGAGCAGGTTGGCGGCGACGATCTCGTAGTCGTTGTAGGAGGTGTGGGTGAAGGCGCCCTTGCCGTTGCAGTCGCCCATGGCCCAGATGCCGGGCACATTGGTGCGCAACTGGTCGTCGACGACGATGTAGCCGCGCTTGTCGACCTCGACGCCGGCCTTGTCGAGGCCGAGGTCATCGGTGTTGGGGACGCGGCCGAGCGCCAGCAGCACATGCGAGCCGACCGCCGGCGGCTTGCCGGCAGAGAAGGTCACGGCGATACCGTTGCCCTGCCTGGCAAAGCCGATGTCCTCCGCGCCGACATGGACGGTGATGCCTTCGTTTTCGAGGATGGACTGGATCGCGGCCGAGACGTCCTCGTCCTCACGGCCCGTCAGCCGCGGCGCTTTCTCTATCACCGTGACCTCGGAGCCGAAACGGCGGAACATCTGGGCGAATTCGAGCGAGATATAGCTGCCGCCGACGACGACCAGATGGCTGGGCAGCACATCGAGATCCATCATCGAGGAGTTGGTGAGATAGGGGACGTCGTTGACGCCGGGCAGGTCCGGCACGGAGGCGCGGCCGCCGGTGTTGAGGAAGATTTTTGGCGCGGTCAGCAGGTCGTCGCCGACGCGCACTGTATTAGCGGATTCGAATCTGGCATGGCCGCGATAAAGCGTGCAGCCCTTCATCCCCGCGATCCAGCTTTCGAGATTGCCGCGGGCGTCGTTGGTCACCTTGTCCTTGCGTGCCTTGATTCTTTGATAGTCGACCCCGACCGGACCGGAGAGCGCGACGCCATAGTCGGCGGCGCGGCGGGCAAGATGCGCGGCGTAGGCGCTCGCCACCATCGCCTTGGTCGGCATGCAGCCGGTGTTGACACAGGTTCCGCCGATAAGCTTGCGCTCGATCAGCGCAACGCTCATGCCGGCGGCGTCGAGCCGGCCGGCGAGCGAAGGGCCGGCCTGGCCGGCGCCGATGACGATGGCGTCGAAGTTTTTCGCGCTCATGCGACCGCTGCCACGATCAGCAGGCCGCCGATGATCGCCACCGCGTCCTCGATGAAGGCGGCGGGCGGATCCTTGCCGAAGGCGGCAGCCATCCTTGCGCGTGCTTCCGCGCCGCCCAGCGTGCCGATCACCGCGCCGATCGCGCCGGCGATGAGGCAGCCGATGGTGGCGCCGACCGTGGCGCCGATCACCGCGCCGCAGAAGGCGCCCGTGACGATGCGCGCGCCGAACTGCTGCGGCACCTTGCGGCTCGGCGTTGACGGCAACTGGTCGGTGACGAGCTCCACGATCGCCAGGACGGTGAAGATGCCGACCGCGATCCAGTGGCCCATGAAGCTTGCCCAGGTTCCGGCAACTGGGATCCAGCCGAGATACGAACCCCAGGCAACGGTCGCCGGCGCGGTCATGGCGCGAAGGCCGGCGACGACGCCAATCAGCAATGCCAGAATGTAGAGCATCATCACCCCCTCAAATTCGGAGCCCCGCACGGTTCCGCGGATGGCAAGCTAGCATAGGCCTGGCGTTTGGCTACGGGCTTTTCCGGTCGGGCGGATTGTGCTTTGGCAGCATGACGGGAATGGAGGAGCGGCCATGACGACAAGCGAGCGCATGAAGATGGCGGCGGGTGAATGGTACAGCTGCATCGACCCGGAGCTGGAGGCGATGCGGGTGGCCGTCCGCGACGCAGTGTTCGAGCACAACAGCATGCCGCCCCGGCAGCGCGGCGACATCGGCGCGACCCTGCGAGCGCTGCTCGGCGGCGCAGGCGAGGGCGCGCGCATCGAGGCGCCGTTCCACTGCGCTTACGGCTTCAACCTGGTCCTCGGCGACGGCGCCTTCCTCAACGCCGGTTGCACCATCCTCGATACCGCGCCGGTGAAGATCGGCAGGAGGACGCTGCTTGGTCCCAATGTGCAGATCTATTGCGCCGAGCATCACCGCGAGGCCGCCGGGCGGCTGGCCGGATTGGAGATCGCCAAACCGGTGACGATCGGCGATAACGCGTGGATCGGCGGCAGCGCGGTGATCCTCGCCGGCGTCAGCATCGGCGAAGGCGCCATCGTCGGCGCCGGAGCGGTGGTGACGCGCGACGTTCCGGCCGATGCGACCGTGGTCGGCAACCCGGCGCGGGTGGTTACACGCCGCTGAGGGCGACCTGCGCGCTGCCCTTCGAGAATTCGCGCCGGTACTGCATCGGCGAGGTTCTGAGCCGCGCCGCGAAATGCTGGCGCAGCGACGTGGCGCTGCCGAAGCCGGCCTCGAAGGCCACCATGTCCATCGATTTGTCGGTCTGTTCCAGCAGCCTCTGCGCCAGCGCCAAGCGCTGTTCGGCCAGCCAGCTGCCGAAGCTGGTGCCGGTCGTCTTCTGGAAGCGACGCGTGAAGGTGCGGCGGGTAAGGCCAGCTGCTTCGGCGACGCTGTCCAGGGTGTGAGCTTCGCCAAGCGTTGCCCGCACCCCTTCAAGTGCCTTTGTGAACCGGTCGGCGTTTGGCGTCGGCGCGAGCGGGCGCTCGATGAACTGAGCCTGTCCGCCCTGCCGGTGCGGCGACAGCACGACGTGGCGGGCGAGCCGAAGCGCTGCCTCGGCGCCGTAGCGGGCGCGCACAATGTGCAGGCAGCAGTCCAGCCCGGCGGCGACGCCGGCCGAGGTAACGATGTCGCCTTCATCGACATAGAGCACGTCGGCATCGACGGCGATATCGGGGTGCAGCGTCTGCAACTGGTCGGTATAGGCCCAATGCGTGGTGGCCTTGCGTCCCGCCAGCAGTCCGGCGGCGGCGATGGCGAAGGTGCCGAGGCAGAGGCCGACGATCAGCGCGCCGCGCTTATGTGCCCGTTCGAGCGCATGCTTGAGCGCCGCGGCCAGAGGAGCATCGAGATCTTTCCAGCTTGGGATGATGACGATGTCGGCCTGGTCGAGCGCCGAAAGATCGTGCGGGACCGAAATGCTCAAACCGGCATCGGTATGTATAGGTCCTTGCTCCGCCGCGCAAACGCGGAAGTCGAAGCGCGGCAGGCCGAGCTTGGTGCGGTCCGCGCCGAAGACCAGGCAAGGCACGGAAAGGTGGAACGGGCTGATGCCGTCGAAGGCGACGACGGCGACGATCGGATTGCGCATGGCAGACATCACAAGGTTGCGGCAAAGAGTGTCCCAATTTTTTCGAATAATGTCAATTGGGCCACTTTCTGGGAATAGATGTTCGGCCTAGCTTCGCCACCTATCAACCCGCTCGAAAGGAACCGCCATGTCAGCACCAGCCACCCAGCCACGCCGCGCACTCGTCGTCGTCGATGTCCAGAACGACTACAATGGCGGCAATCTCGCCATCCAGCATCCGCCCTTCGCCGACAGCGTCGCCAACGTGGCGCGCGCCATGGACGCCGCCACTGCTGCCGGCATCAAGGTCGTTGTCGTGAAGCAGATGGCGCCGGAGACTTCGCCGATCTTCGCCAAGGGCAGCCATGGCGGCGAACTGCATCCCGAGATCGCCGGGCGCGCCCGCGACCACTATGT
>NZ_RZST01000089.1:0-17840 GCF_003997575.1 Mesorhizobium sp. M1A.F.Ca.IN.022.07.1.1 | reverse complement strand
GGCGTCGCCGATATCGAGGTGCGGCGGCTGCGCTGCATCGGCGATCCGGAAGCGCGCATCCGCGAGGATTATCTGCGTATCCTGCGCTTCTTCCGCTTCTTCGCCTGGTATGGCGACGGCCGGCCGGACGCCGAGGGCTTGAAGGCCTGCGCCAGGCTGAAGGACGGGCTCGGCAGGCTGTCAGCCGAACGCGTGTGGTCCGAACTGAAGAAGCTGCTTTCGGCGCCCGACCCATCGCGTGCCCTGCTGTGGATGCGCCAGGCCGGTGTCCTCACCGCCGTGCTGCCGGAGAGCGAGAAATGGGGCATCGACGCCATCCACGGGCTGGTCAGGACCGAAAAGGATCTCGGCTGGGATGCCGATCCGCTGCTCAGGCTGGAGGCCGTCGTTCCGCCGGATGCCGCGCGCATGAAGACGCTTGCCGAAAGGCTGAGATTTTCGACCGACGAGGGGGAGCGCCTGCGACACTGGGCACTGACGGTTCCGACTGAACCCAAGACGACCGAGACGGAATTGTCGAAAAAGCTCTATTTCGGCGACCGCGAAGGCTTCGTCGATCGGCTGCGGCTCGCGCTCGCCGCCGCGCGGACACGGGCCATCGAGGACGATCAGGCGATGATGGAAGCCGGCGGTTTCTCGCGCCTGCTCGGCTTCGCCTTGAAATGGCAAAAGCCGAGCTTTCCGATCAAGGGGGCCGACCTGACCGAACTCGGCGCCGCGCCCGGCCCGAAGCTTGGCGCCACGCTGAAGAATCTCGAAAGGGAATGGGTGGATTCAGCATTCGCCATGGATCGCGGCGCGCTGCTCAAACGCGCCGCGCAGGCACTCGAGGCTTAGATCAGTCCTACATCGTGGCGCCGCTCAGCGTATCGCCACCGGGGCCAGGGCGCGCGAAAGGCTTGCCTCGCCCTTGCCGTAGACTGAGGGGTTGTAGTTGACCAGCGTGTCGGTGCGAGCCGTGTTGAGCAGGTCGTTGGTGATCTGAACCGGGGTCGCCTTGGTGAATTTGCTGCCGATGATTGCGGCATATCCGGAGATGATAGGCGCTGCGAACGATGTGCCGTAAAGGCCGGTCTTGTCGCCTTCGACGCCGACCACCAGGAAATGGCTCTGCACGGTCGGGTCGGAGCCGGCGTAATTGGAATACCAGGCAAGCTGAGCCTTGTTTGACGCCGTGCCGTTTGTGGACAGCGCGCCAACAAAGATCGCCGTCGGTTTGCCGATCAGAGCGAGATCGAGATAATCCTGCTGTCCGCTGGTGACGCCGCCGACCGCAACCGAATCGTTGCCAGCCGCTTTCGAGACGATGGCCGATCCCTTGCTGGCGTAGGAGATGATCGATTGCTCCTCCGGGGCCCAGCGGATCTGGTTCACGCTGTAACCCGCGTTCGCGTACATGCCGTAGCTGAGGTTGAGAACGTTGCGGCCACTTGCCAGCGGGACGGCCGAACCCGTCGAGAAGTCCTTGGAGCGGATGGTCGCCGCAGGAGCGATCATGCTTGCTTCCTCGCGCGTCCACTCTCCGTGCCGCTGATATTGCGTGCCGATGCCAAAATTGCCGGAGAAGCGCGATGAACTGCTGAAGTCGTCGACGATGGTGATGGTGACGCCCTTGCCCTTATAGCCAGCCGCCCACGCGGCGCCGACATCGGGACTCATCCAGCTCTGCACCGCTTGTGTCGTTCGCGCAACCGGTATCTTTGCGCTTACGCATATGGACCCGCCGCCGTGGCACAGCGCGGCCGACTGGTCCGCGTCGAGAGCTTCCTGCGCCGACGCCAGGCATGCCGGCAGAATGGTCAGTGCCGCGGCAATGCCGAGCTTCCAGAAATTACCAGACATGGTCTTACTCCCGGTCAAAGCAGGAACGAGGACGGACGATCGCGAAGTTCGGGAGCAGGAAGGTTTCTCATGCGCGGCATCCCGGCGATCAGAAAGTAACACGGTAGTTGAGCCACAGGCGCAGCCTTTCGGGCGTAGCGTTAACCAGATATTTCAGCGTGTCCTCAGGCGCCGTCTCCCCGGCCGCAAGCCGGCAGTTGACGCTGTAGGTGCCCAGATCCCCGTAGTCGGCCACGCATGGCTTTTCGCTCAGGTTGCCGCCGAAGGTCGAGGTAACCGAAAGGGAGAGAGTGCTGTTGAGGCTCGGATGGGTCTGGGTGAGAAAACCGAGCTTGAGGCTCGGCGCGATGCGGTACTTCTCGGCTTGTTCCCCGGTTCCCACTCCCCACAGAAAGCCGCTGTCTTCGGTAAGTTGCGTGATGAAGTCGACGTGCATGTCGACCCAATCGCTGTGGTACCAACGATTGAATGAGACCCAGCTCCCGTCCTGCAGCTCATAGCCGCCATTGCCGAGAGCTCTGGCGCGGTCGCTGAGCCATGACCCCTGGTGGATGTTCACGAGCGACGTGGTCATTTCCTGGGCCATCGACGGCGAGGCGCCAACGACTAGGCACAGCAACAGTGCGGCTGCGCCGAAACCATCTCGTTTGTTGGATCTTTCGCGCATGCGCGAAGCACCTCGCCCCACCGGATCCAGACGCGCCTTGTGGCGGACGGCTCCTCGGGCAGCCGCGGTCGCCGGATCATGCGCGACGATCGCATGGAGACCGTTACCGCGGGGTTATCCAAGCCGGTACGAATATAAGTTTTTGCTTGAATTCGGCGAAGCCAGGCCGTTGCCAGCGATCAGACGCAAACAAAGCGAGATGCGCCGGATGCTGCATCCAACTCGCCGGCTTTGCCAATGGTCGTCCGAAAACGGTGACCCGATGCCTCAGGCCGCGTCGCGGACCTTTTGGATGCGCGAGCGGATCGCCTCGATCATGGTCTCGCGGATGGTGGTTTCGCCATGGGTTTCACGCATGTGCTCGACGGCGCGGCGCATGACCTCGGCTTCTTCCTCGGCGCGCGTGTGCCAATCGCAGCCCGGGACGAGTGTCCCGCATTGGAACTCCTTCATGGTTTTTCCTTTCCTAGGTCCGGAGCCCTGATTCCGCTCCTTGTTGTCATGCAATTCCGCATGGAAAGCCGCATCGCATTTTCCTGAAATTGCCCCGGTGGAAAACCATAACACATGTCGCCGGCTTCGGTTGCATTGGAGCCGGTGGCGAATTGTTTTTTCACGGTCTCCGCGCGAAATCAAAGGCGGAGCATTGCTGCTCCGCCCGTTGCCACCTGGTTTCCGTGAAACGATGAACCGCACTGTCTTTTTGTTTTGACGCAATTCCAGCGGAAACCGCTTCAACGTTTCTGCAATTGCTGGCCGTGCAGGCCGTCACTTCATGATTTTGACAGCCTCGGCAATCTTGTTCTTGCCGCTCATATCCCAGGAAACGCGAACCTTCTCGCCCGGCTTTATGCCCGGATCCTTGAAGGCCTTGGACAGCGTGAAGGTCGATCCGTTGTCCAGAACAAGGCTCATGGCCGTTCCATCAAAGCTCTTCACTGTTCCCGTGGTGTGCTTTACCGCGGCGAACGCGGCGCCACCGGAGGCGAGAAAGGCGGCGGTTGCCGCCGTCACAATAAGCTTGCGCATAGGATGTTCTCCTGGGATGCGGGCACCATTGGGAAGGCACTCCGCTCGATCAGGGCCGTCCGGACGCGTCGGGTCGCGGCTCGTAGCAGTGACGAGCCGCCGGCGCTTCCCGACCCGGCACGTTAAATAGATCAATTTTTTCAAAAGGATATTAGACGAAAAAGAAATCGCCCCTGCCACATTGCCGGTCAAAATTCGGCGAATGGGACAGCAATGCGGCTGGCCTTCCGCTCACCGGATTTTTACGGCCACTTTACCTCGGGCGGCAGGCTGGAGAGGATCGAGGCGACATTGCCGCCGGTTTTCAGGCCGAAGATGGTGCCGCGATCGTGAAGCAAATTGAATTCGACGTAACGGCCGCGCCGGACGAGCTGTTCCTCGCGGTCGCCGTCGGTCCAGTTCTGGTTGAAATTGCCACGCACCAGATGGGAATAGACGACGAGGAAAGAGCGGCCGACATCCTGGACGAAATTGAAATCGGCGTCCCAGCCGCCCTTGCCCTCATCGGAATGCAGCCAGTCGAAAAAGATGCCGCCGACTCCGCGCGCCTCGTTGCGGTGCGGCAGGAAGAAGTACTCGTCGCACCACGCCTTGAATTTCGGATAGTCGGCCACCCCGGCGTTCTTCTCGCAGGCGAACTGCATGGCGCGGTGGAAGGCGATCGTGTCGGGATCGTCCTGGGTACGGCGGCGGTCGAGCACCGGCGTCAGGTCGGCGCCGCCGCCAAACCAGTGGCGGGTGGTCACGACCATGCGTGTGTTCATATGCACGGCCGGAACGTTGGGGTTCCAGGGGTGCGCGATCAGCGAAACGCCGCTCGCCCAGAAGCGCGGATCCTCGTCGGCGCCCGGGATCTGCTTGCGGAATTCGGGAGAGAATTCGCCGTGGACGGTCGAGGTATGCACGCCGACCTTCTCGAAGACGCGGCCGCGCATCATCGACATGGTGCCGCCGCCACCTTTGCCGTCGTCGCGCTCCCACGGCGTCTGCTCGAAATGCCCGGGCGACCATGCCGATTGCGGTCCAGTGAGTTCCTGCTCGATCTGCTCGAAGGCGGCGCAGATGCGCTCGCGCAGCGCTTCGAACCAGAGGCGGGCCTTCATCTTCTTCTGCTCGATGTCGTCAGGCAGGCCCACCGCAATGTCGGGTCGTTCCAATTCCGTCTCCAATCCAGGCTGCTTGCCCGACAAATGACTCGTTTTTTCTGCGCGCAATCCCTAATCTCTTAAGGGCAAGGGTCAAGTCCTGTCTGACCAAGGTGCAAGGAGTTTGCTCGTGCGCACCCCGGCAAGACCGCCGCTGGATGGCTTGAGGAAGAGGCTGGAGCGCTCACGGGCCGAGCGCGAAAGAATGCCGCGCGACGGATTCTTGCGCGAGACTTTCGTGCTGCCGCGGCCAGCCGCGCGCCTCAAGGCCAAGGAATGGTTCGAGCGCTTTCCCAAGCAGGCCTATTGGACCGAGATCGAAAGCTGGTTCGAGCGCCCGGGCGACGTCATCGAATTCACCATGCGACGGCTGCCGGCGGCAGATTGAAAAATCCTCAGGGCACCAGTAGCCGTCTCGCTCCAGTTCCCTCTCTGGCCAGTCGGTCCTCCTTGTTCCGAAGCGGGCATTTGTCGATCGACATGCAACCGCAGCCGATGCAGTCGGTCAGTCCGTCGCGCAGCTTCTTCAATTGGGCGATCTTATGATCGAGGCCGTCGCGCCAACCCGTTGAAAGCAGATTCCAATCCTCGCGCGTCGGGGTGCGGCCCTCGGGCAGAGATTGGAATGCGGCGGCGATTTCGGCGAGCGTTATGCCGACCTCCTGGGCGACGCGGATGATCGCCACCCGTCGCAGCACGTCGCGGCCGTAGCGCCGTTGGTTACCCGCGGTGCGATGGCTGCGGATCAGCCCGCGCGCTTCGTAAAAATGGAGCGCCGAGACCGCGACGCCACTGCGCATCGCCACCTGACCGACCGTCAATTCCTTCACCGGAGCCATCTCGCACTTTCCGCTTGACCTCAAGTTAGGTTGAGCTTGTAGCGAGGAAAGCCTGACAAGGCAAATTGAGGAGAAGGCGATGTGCGCCTGGGTGAGACTGACGCCGCAAGTGGGAGGCGTTCGCGACGAGCAGGGCTTGAGCAGCCTATCCGAGTTGGCGGACCGCTTCGCCCGCGACCATCGCGACGGACAGCGCGACATTGATGCTGCGGGCGCCCGGGCGCATCGGAATGGTCAGTCGCGCATCCGCCGCCTGATGAACCTCTTCCGGCACGCCGGCGGATTCGCGGCCGAACAGAAGGACGTCGCCGGCGGCGAAAGCAAACCGCGTGTAGGCGGTCTCGGCCTTGGTGGTGAGCAGCACAAGGCGGCGCGCGTTCGTTCGGCGCCATTCCTCGAAGGCGTGCCAGTCGGCATGGCGGGTAAGCGCCGCCATTTCGAGATAGTCCATGCCGGCGCGTTTCAGCGCCCGATCGGAGAGCGGGAAACCGGCCGGCTCGATGATGTCGACGCCAAGATCAAGGCAGGCGGCGAAGCGCAGGATCGTCCCGGTATTGCCGGCGATATCCGGTTGGTAGAGCCCGATGCGGAGACGGTCGTTCATTTCCGCATCCTTCTAATAAGTGGCAGAACGGCCACAGGCGGCTCCGGCTTTTGGCGATTTCTAGACTGGCGGGTGGCCATTTTCTGCGAAGTCGAGTATACGCCCATCATCGTCAACCCGAACCGAAGGAGAGGGACCACATGATGACCATGCACTTCCAGCCCTTCTCCGGGCAGCTCCTCTTTGGGGCCCACGTATGCCCAACGGCGGTTTCGGTACGACGATTCTTCTGACACTTTAAGACCTCATCGCACCGATTCCCGCCGAACCCAGTTTTCGGCCTTCGAAGGAATCTTGCGATGTTTCTCAAACTGCCAAAGCGGCGCCGCGCCCCGCCTGAACGTGTCGACACCGACGCTGGCCGTCATGTCGGGACTGACGCTTGCCGTCATGTCCTGACTGCGTCGCGTCCCTCCGGCCGAATGCCGGAGGTCGAGCTCGCATCACCCTTTTTAACGCATTTGCACATGGAGGACGGACCGATGTTCGATCCCTTTAAAATACCGGGTTCAAGAAGCTTGCATGAGCGCAAGGTGGCGACCTGGGCGCTGCTGATCGGCGAGACTTACTCGTCGGCGGTGCACGCCGAGACGCGCCGGCGTCCGCATCGCGGCATGCTGCCGGACGTCGACTTCTCGCGCGCGGTGCCCGATCCCGGTCGACCCTCGCTGGTGCGCCGGATCATCCGCATGGTCCGGCCGGGTAAAACCAGGGCTGGCGACAGCTTGTCGTCAGGATCCTCTGGCAAGCCTGTCGGCGAAAAGACCGCGACACCTTATATTGCGCGAAGCAGGGCCGGCGATACGGACAATTCCGTATCGCCGGCCCGCGGCGCCGTGCGGCCGAACGGCCTTACCAATCAACCCCGCGCCGCGTGAGCGCACAAATCGTCGAGTGCCTCGAATGTTCCGCTGGTTTGAGAAGAGGCTCGATCCGTTTCCCGCCGCGGAGCCGGTCGAGCCGCCGAAGACGCTGGTCGCCTTCTGCGTGCATTACACGCGCGGGGCCTGGCCCTATATCCTCGTCGATGCCGTGCTGGTGGCAGCGATAGCCCTTGCCGAAGCGTGGATGTTCGGTTTCATGGGCCGCATCGTCGACTGGCTGTCGGCGCAGAACCGCGAATCCTTCCTTGAGACGGAAAGCTGGAAACTCGCCGGCATGGCTTTCATCGTGCTGTTCGCGCTGCCCGGCACGGTATGGCTGCATTCGCTGCTCAACCAGCAGACGCTGATGGGCAATTATCCCATGCGCATACGCTGGCAGGTGCATCGCTACCTGCTCAAGCAGTCGATGGCCTTCTATCAGGACGAGTTTGCCGGCCGTATCGCCACCAAGCTGATGCAGACCGCTCTTGCCGTGCGCGAATGCGTCATCAAGCTGATCGATGTCCTAAACTATGTCGTCGTCTACTTCCTCAGCATGCTGTTCATCGTCGGCTCGGCAGACTTGCGACTGGCAGTGCCCTTGGGTGTATGGCTGGTCGGCTATATCGGGCTCTTGCGCTTTTTCATCCCGAAGCTCGGCAAGGTCGGCGAGGAGCAGGCCAATGCGCGCTCGACCATGACCGGCCGCGTCGTCGACAGCTACACCAACATCCAGACGGTGAAGCTGTTTTCGCATGCCCGCCGCGAGGCAACTTTCGCCAGGGAGGGCATGGCGAGCTTCCTCGATACCGTCTACCGCTCGATGCGGCTGGTGACGCAGTTATACGGGATGCTCTACATCCTGAATTCGCTGCTTCTGTTTTCCGTGACGGCGATCTCGCTGTGGCTATGGCTGGGCGAGGCGGTGACGATCGGCGCGGTCGCCGTGGTCATCGGCCTGGTGCTCAGGATGTGGGGCATGTCGCAGTGGATCATGTGGGAGATGTCGAGCCTGTTCGAGAATATCGGCACGGTGCAAGACGGCATCCAGTCGATCTCGCTGCCGCGGCTGGTCGAGGACCGCCCGGGCGCCAGCGACATCGCCGTCAGTCAGGGCGAGATCCGTTTCGAGGAGATCCGCTTCCACTACGGCAAGCAGAAGGGCGTCATCGAGAACCTGTCGCTCACTGTGAAACCGGGCGAAAAGGTCGGCATCGTCGGCCGCTCCGGCGCCGGCAAGTCGACGCTGGTCAACCTGCTGCTGCGTTTTTACGACCTGGAAAGCGGCAGGATCCTCATCGATGGCCAGGAGATCGCTGGGGTAACGCAGGATTCGTTGCGCGCGCAGATCGGCATGGTGACGCAGGACACCTCGCTGCTGCACCGGTCGGTGCGGGAGAATATCCTCTACGGGCGGCCTGACGCGACCGACGAGATGCTGATCGAGGCGGCGCGGCGGGCGGAGGCGCTCGATTTCATCGGAGCGCTTTCGGACCATAACGGCCGGAAGGGATTCGATGCCTATGTCGGCGACCGAGGCGTCAAATTGTCCGGCGGCCAGCGGCAGCGCATCGCCATTGCCCGCGTCATGCTGAAGGACGCGCCGATCCTCATCCTCGACGAGGCGACGTCGGCGCTCGATTCGGAAGCCGAGGCGGCGATCCAGGAGAACCTCTACAAGCTTATGCAAGGCAAGACCGTGATCGCCATCGCGCATCGGCTGTCGACCATCGCGGCGATGGACAGGCTCGTCGTCATGGACAAGGGCCGCATCATCGAGGAAGGCTCGCATGAGGAGCTTGTCACCAAGGGCGGCCTTTATGCCCAGCTCTGGCAGCGCCAGTCGGGTGGGTTCCTCCTCGATGATGCGCCGGCTGAGTCCGATGCCAAAGGGTCTCACTCCGAGATGGCGGCGGAGTAACGCGATCGCGATTGGCATCAAGGTTACGGCAATTGCGGGGAATCGCTCCCGGGCGTAACCACGACCTGTCAGAGGCCTGCCGGCGACCAAATCGGGTGCCGGCGGGGTTCCGGCATCTACGAGAGAAAAATGTTCGACCGCATCTTCACCTGGTTCGAAAGCCACTATTCGCCGGTGGCGCTGGCCGAAGACAGGCAGCCGCCAATGGGACTTTGGCGGTTCTACTGGTATTTCATAAGACAGTTTCGCGCCGCCTATTGGCTGCGCATGATCATCGTTGCCGTCGCGGCAATAGTGGACGCGATGCTGCCGATTTTCGTCGGCCTGATCGTGGGCCTGCTCTCCAACACCAGGCCGGGCGATTTCTTCGCCGCGCATGGGCCGCTGCTCGTCATGATGGCGATGGTCGTGCTGCTGCGTCCGCTGTCCATGGTTATCGACGCGCTCATCCGCAACCACGCCATCGCGCCGAACCTCATCGACCTCATCCGCTGGCAAAGCCATTGGCATGTCGTGCGTCAGGACTGGTCATTCTTCCAGAACGACTTCGCCGGCCGCATCGGAACGAAGGTCATGCAAAGCGGCGACTCGGTGGAGATGAGCGTCAATCTCACCGTCGATGCCGTCTGGTACGCGCTGGTCTTCGTCGCGGTCGCCATTGTTGTGCTGGCGCGGCTCGACCCGCTTCTTCTGGCTGTGGTGGCGGCCTGGCTGGTGTTCTATTGCATGATCTTCTGGTTTGCGATGCCGAGGATCACCCAGCGCTCGTCCCAACTGTCGGAGCGGTGGTCGCAGGTGAGCGGCCGCATGGTCGACAGCTACACGAACATCCTAACGCTCAAGACATTCTCGACCGGCGAGCACGAAGACAAATATGTCTCGCAAGCCGTCGTCGAGCACGCCGACACGTTTTACCAGCTGATGCGCGTTTTCACACTGATGTGGTCGGCCCTGTTCGTCCTCAACGCTGCGCTGCTTATCGCCATAAGCTGGCTGGCGCTGGCCGGCTGGAACGCCGGCGCCATGACCACGGCGGCCGTGGCGACGGCGAAACCGTTCGCGCTGCAGATCGCCAACATTTCCGGCAGGATCCTCGATGTCGGCGCCAACGTCTTCCGGCAGATCGGCGTCGCCAGCAATTCGATGACGACGATCGCGCGCCCCATCACAATGCAGGACCAGCCGGACGCGCCGGCCCTCGTGGTCAAAGCCGGCGGCATCGAGTTCGAGCAGGTGAACTTCAACTATTGGCGCAAGGACGGCAAAGGCGGCGTCATCGACAATCTGTCGCTGAAGATCGCGCCGGGCGAGCGGGTCGGCCTGATCGGCCGTTCCGGGGCCGGCAAGTCGACGCTGGTCAATCTCGTGCTGCGGCTGTTCGACGTGCAGGACGGCAAGGTGCTGATCGACGGACAGGACATCCGCAACGTCTCGCAGGAAAGCGTTCGCGCGGCGATCGGCTTCGTCAATCAGGATACGTCGCTCTTGCATCGATCCGTCCGCGAGAACCTCAAATATGGACGCCAGTCCGCCAGCGACGAGGCGATGTTCAGCGCCGCCAAGGCCGCGCAGATCGACGATGTGATCGCGGGACTGACCGATCCGCATGGACAAAGCGGCTATGAGGCGCTCGTCGGCGAGCGCGGCGTGAAGCTGTCCGGCGGCCAGCGGCAACGCATCGCCATTGCCCGCGTTATGCTGAAGGACGCGCCGATCCTCATTCTCGACGAAGCTACGTCTGCGCTCGATTCGGAGGTGGAGGCCGCTATCCAGGAGAACCTCTACAAGCTCATGCAGGGCAAGACGGTCATCGCCATCGCCCACCGTCTGTCGACCATCGCGGCAATGGATCGGCTCGTCGTCATGGACAAGGGCCGCATCGTCGAGGACGGCTCGCATGAAGCGTTGATCGCCAAAGGCGGGCTCTATGCCCAACTCTGGCGGCGCCAGTCGGGCGGCTTCCTGCTCGAGGAAAAGCAGGCGGCCGACGATCTGCCGACGAAAGGTGAAGCCGCGGAATGATGAAGGCCGTCTATCGCTGGTTCGAAAGCTGGGTCTACCCGTTCCGCGAGCCGGCGAATCTTCGTCCGCCTGCCAGCGTCGGCGGCTTCCTCTGGCACTATGTCGGGCAAGCGAAGCTCGCTTTCTTCGCCATGCTGATCATCGGCGGCATCGCGCCGCTGGTCGAGGCCGGGCTGTTCTATTTCGTCGGACGGCTGGTCGATATCCTCGACCAGCTTCCCGGCGAACGCAGCTGGCACGCGCTGTGGGCCGCCGCCGGGCCAGAGCTGCTGTTCATGGGCGCGGTGGTGCTGATCATCCGCACGCTGGTGGTCGGCCGTTCGGCGCTGGTCGACGAGCAGACGATCACGCCGGGCTTCTACAGCCTGGTGCGCTGGCAGGCGCACCGGCATGTCTCGCGCCAGTCCTACGCCTTCTTCCAAAACGACTTCGCCGGGCGTATCGCCACGAAGGTCTGGCAGGCGGGGCAGGCCACTGGCGACCTCATGGAAAGCTTCATCGAAGTCGTCTGGTTCATGATCGTCTACACGGTGACGACGCTGGCGCTGGTCGCCGGCCTCGACCTCAGGCTGGCGGCGCTGGTGGTGATCTGGATCGTCGCCTTCGGCTGGCTGGCCAGGCTCCATTTGCCGGCAATCCGCAAGCATGCCGAGGCGACCGCCGAGGCCGGCTCGATGATCACCGGCCGCTTCGTCGATTCCTATTCCAATGTGCAGACGCTGAAGCTGTTCGCGGCCGACGGCGACGACCGCTACATCCGCAACGGCTTCGACATCTATCTCGATGCGCTGCGGCCCTTCACGCGGCGGCTGACCGGCGTGCGCGTGGCGCTGACGACGCTTTCCGGCATCATGATCACGGCGATCGCCGCCTTTGCAGTCTATCTGTGGGTGGAAGGCTCGATCACCGTCGGCGCCGTCGCCTTCACGCTCTCGCTTGTGCTGAGGCTCAACATGCTGCTGGGACGGCTGATGATGCAGCTCAACAGTATCCTCAGGAATCTCGGCGTGCTGGAAAATTCCAAGGCGCTGATCTCGCAGTCGCTCGGCCTGACCGACGCCCCGGATGCCAAGGAGCTGGTGGTTGCGGGTGGCCGCATCGACCTCAAGGACGTCACCTTCCACTACGGGAAAGGGGCAGGGGTCCTCGAGGGCATCGACCTCGTCGTGCGTCCAGGCGAGAAGGTCGGGCTTGTCGGTCCGTCCGGCGCCGGCAAGACGACGCTGGCCAATCTCATCCTGCGCCTCTACGACCTCGAGGGCGGCAGGATCCTGATCGACGGCCAGGATATCGCCCGTGTGACGCAGAATTCGCTGCGCGCCAATATCGGCGTGGTCAGCCAGGACACGGCGCTGTTCCACCGCTCGCTGCGCGACAACATCAAGCTCGGCATGCCGGACGCTACCGACGCTGAGGTGATCGCCGCGGCGCGCAAAGCCGAGGCGCATGACTTCATCATGGGGCTGCGCGACAATCGCGAGCGCCTTGGCTACGAAGCCTATGTCGGCGAGCGCGGCGTCAAGCTCTCCGGCGGCCAGCGCCAGCGTGTGGCGATCGCCCGCCTCTTCCTCAAGGATGCGCCGATCCTCATCCTAGACGAGGCGACCTCGGCACTCGATTCCGACATCGAGGCGGCGATCCAGGAAAACCTGGCAAGGCTGATGGAGAACAAGACCGTCATAGCCATCGCCCACCGGCTTTCCACCATCGCAGCGCTCGACCGGCTGGTCGTGCTCGACGGCGGCCGCATCGTCGAAGAAGGCACGCATGATGAGCTGGTGGCGCTGGACGGCCTTTATGCGCGGCTCTGGAAACGGCAGTCCGGCGGCTTCCTCTTCAATGAGGAAAGCGCGCTGGAAGAGACGCGCCCGGCGGAGTAGAAACGCAGCCATGTCGGTCAGAATGCCCAGCAATTTCGGACGGTCAGGAGCGCAGGAAAGCGCTCTCGATCTGCTCGGCCACGAAATACTCGCTGAAAAGGCGGCCGCCCTCGGTCGCGCCGGCCAGCGCGTCGACGAGGCCTTGGCGAAGCTGCGCGAAAATGGGGAAGGCGGGGATCGCAATCGGCTGCTGAAAGAAGCGGCAGAAGCCGTCCACGCCTATTTCATCCAGCGCGAACTCTGCGGGCTGCGCAAGCATGACGCCGTGATCCGCGAATACGACATCCCGCGGGCGGTGCTGGCCAGGCTCGGCGCCAGCTAAGCGCTGACTTCCTTCCGAAAGCGCGCCAGGCGCCAGGCGAGCGCTCCGGGATTCTCATCGGCGACGAAGTGCCCGCTATCGGGGATGATGTCGCCCTCGACATTGGAGAGGCCGGCGGCCTTCAAGCCATTGAGGTAATCGGTGATCTCGCCGGTCTCGGCAGCGCCCCTGAGGCAGAGCACCGGCGTATCGATCGGGCTTGCCGGCGGAACGGCATTGGCCTTGGCGTCCTCGGAAAAGGCGCGGTACCAGTCGAAGCCCGCCTTGAGGCTTTCCGGCCGCGAATAGGCCTTGGCGTAGATGTCTCTTGCTTCGGCCGGGATGGCGGATTTCTCCTTCGAAAGGGTGTCGAAGAAGAAGTCGAAATAGGCGCGCTCGTGACCCCCAACCAGCAGTTCCGGGAGAGCAGGAACCGCGTGAAAGGCGAAATGCCAGAGGTTTGGATTGCGGATGACCTTGTCCCACGGCGCCACGCCCGGAACGACAACATCCATGATCGCAGCGGCGGAGAGGATTTCCGGATGGTTGCGCAAAAGCGCGAAGACGATCTGGCCGCCGACATCATGGCCGGCCACTATGACCTGTCGCAGGCCGCAGGCGTCAATCAAGGCCGCTATCACCCTGGCCAGATGGGCTTTCTCACCGGTTTTGCGCGTGCCTTGCGAGCCGCCTATACCCGGCAGGTCCGGCGCGATCACGCGCTGATCGGTGGCCAGCCGACCGATCACGTTCTCGAAGGCATGGGAACTTTGAGGCCAGCCGTGGAGCAGCACGAGGCCGGGCGCATCCCGTGGTCCGGCTTCGCGGATCGCAATGGTCAGTCCTTCAACCTCGATGCTGGAAGTTTCCATCCGCCCGGCCTTCACCTGTCCGATCGCTCCGACCGACAGAACTAGGCGGGAATCGGTCCGCGGACAGGGCCTGTCTCTCGAATAAGCCGCATCACTCCAGCCATTCGGTGATGAAGCTGCCGTTCTCGTGGATGTCGGTGGTCTCGAGCGGACCGGGGCCGAGATTGGTGAATTTGTGCGGCGTCTCGGCCGGCACGATCAGAATTTGGCCTGCGGTGGCCGTTATCTGCCGATCGCCGACCGTGAACAGGCCGGTGCCGGAACGGATGACGAAGATCTCCGCGTAAGGATGCTTATGCAGACGCGGGCCGCCGCCGATCTCGGGCTGATAATTGAAGATCAGGCAGGAGTTGGAGCCAAATGCGCCGCATTGCAGCTCACCTTGCCAACGGTCGGGCGTGCTCGCCCATTTGTCGCGGTCGATGACATGCGCCATGGCTCGACAATAGACCGGGCCGGCGGTTGCTGTCGAGGCAAGCGGAGTTCCGATTTACCGCTGAAGTTAGCGCTATTTAGCGCTGTTCGGCGGCCCGATCATCAAGCCGTTGCGCGGGCCGCGGCATGTGCCCGCGACAATGTGCCCTTGTGCCTCCACGCGTCTGGACAAAAACGGGCTTCACGCATAAACCGAACCTCCAAATGCCGGAGGAATTCGCTAGCCTGTTCGCCATGCGCTGTCGGGCCGGCGCGATTGAGCGGGGACAAGGCTCGGCCGCCGGCACGGAAAGAGGCGAAAGGATCAGGCACCCGTGAGCGCAACCGACATCCACGATCCCAACCGTCGCGATTTTCTCTACATCGCCACCGGCATGGCCGGCGTGGTCGGCGCCGGGGCCGTCGCCTGGCCGTTCATCGACCAGATGCAGCCGGATGCCTCGACGCTGGCGCTGGCTTCTGTCGAGGTCGATGTCTCCTCGCTGCAGCCCGGCAGCTCGCTGGTCGTCAAGTGGCGCGGCAAGCCGGTCGTGGTGCGCAACCGCACCGACAAGGAAATGAAGGACGGCGCGGCGGTTAGCCTCAACGATCTCAAGGATCCGATCGCCCGCAATGCCAACTTGCCGGCCGATGCGCCGGCGACCGACGCCAACCGCACCACGCCCGGCAAGGAAGCCTGGATGGTCATGGTGCAGGTCTGCACCCATCTCGGCTGCATCCCGCTCGGCCAGGAAGGCGATTTCGGCGGCTGGTTCTGCCCGTGCCACGGCTCGGTGTACGATACCGCCGGCCGCATCCGCAAAGGCCCGGCGCCGGAGAACATGGCGATCCCGGTGTTTAAATTCATTTCCGATACCAAGATCCTTATCGGTTGAGGCAGGGGGATATTTCGATGAGCGAGGGACACTCCACCTACACACCGAAGACGGGTCTCGGACGCTGGTTCGACGCCCGTATGCCGCTTCCCCGGCTTGTCTATGACAGCTTCATTGCCTATCCGGTGCCGCGCAACCTCAACTACATGTGGACGTTCGGCGGCATCCTGTCGATCATGCTGGTATCGCAGATCCTCACCGGCATCGTGCTGGCCATGCACTACACGTCCGACACCACACTCGCCTTCGATTCGGTCGAGAAGATCATGCGCGACGTGAATTCGGGATGGCTGTTGCGCTATCTCCATTCCAACGGCGCCTCGTTCTTCTTCGTGGCCGTCTACATCCACATCTTCCGCGGGCTGTTCTACGGCTCCTACAAGGCGCCGCGCGAGCTGCTCTGGATCCTCGGCTGCATCATCTACCTCCTGATGATGGCGACCGGCTTCATGGGCTATGTGCTGCCATGGGGACAGATGAGCTTCTGGGGCGCCACCGTCATCACCGGCTTCTTCAGCGCCATCCCGCTGGTCGGCAACTGGATCCAGGAACTGCTGCTCGGCGGCTTCGCCGTCGACAATCCGACGCTGAACCGCTTCTTCGCCCTGCATTACCTGTTGCCGTTCATGATCGCCGGCGTCGTCGTGCTGCACGTCTGGGCGCTGCATGTCGTCGGCCAGTCGAACCCGACCGGCATCGAGGTCAAGTCGAAGACCGACACCGTCGCCTTCACGCCCTATGCGACCATCAAGGACGCGTTCGGCATGATCGTGTTCCTGTTCTTCTTCGCCTATTTCGTCTTCTACCTGCCGAACTACCTCGGCCATCCGGACAACTACACGGTCGCCAATCCGCTGAAGACCCCGGCCCACATCGTTCCGGAATGGTATTTCCTGCCGTTCTACGCGATCCTGCGCGCCATCACCTTCAACATCGGGCCGATCAACTCCAAGCTCGGCGGCGTGCTGTGCATGTTCGGCGCCATCGCCATGCTGTTCCTGGTGCCGTGGCTCGACACCTCCAAGGTGCGCTCGGCGGTCTACCGGCCCTGGTACAAACTGTTCTTCTGGCTGTTCGTGGCCGACGCCATCCTGCTCGGGTGGCTGGGCTCGCAGCCGGCGGAAGGCTCTTACGTGTTCATGGCGCAGATGGCGACGCTGTTCTACTTCGCCTTCTTCCTGGTCGTCATGCCGGTGCTCGGCCTGATCGAGACACCGCGGCGGCTGCCGAACTCGATCACCGAGGCGGTGCTGGAAAAGAAGAACAAGGGAGCCGGCGGGCATCCGGCAGGCGCGGTCAGCGCGCCGGAAACCAAGGGCTGAGAATCTGAGGGGATTTGGCATGAAGAAGATTCTCACCTCGCTGGCGCTGCTTGGCCTGGTGGTCGCGGGCACCGCTGCCATCGCAGCCGAAGAGGAACACAACGCGGCGGCCCCGACGCATTTCCCGATCAACGAACCGAAGGAAATGAGCTGGAGCTTCGCCGGGCCGTTCGGCACCTACGACAAGGCCCAGCTGCAGCGCGGCCTGAAGGTCTACAAGGAAGTCTGCTCGGCCTGCCACTCGATGAACCTGGTGGCGTTCCGCACGCTGGAGGGCCTCGGCTATTCGGAAGCGCAGGTCAAGACGCTTGCCGCCGAGTACACCATCCATGACGGCCCGAACGATGCCGGCGACATGTTCGACCGCCCGGGCAAGCCGTCGGATCACTTCCCGTCGCCGTTCCCGAACGAACAGGCCGCCGCCTCCGCCAATGGCGGCGCCGCTCCGCCCGACATGTCGCTGCTCGCCAAGGCGCGCGGCGTCGAGCGCGGCTTTCCGCGTTTCATCTTCGACATTTTCACCCAGTATGCTCAGGGCGGCCCGGACTACATCCACTCGCTGCTCACCGGCTACGACCAGACGCCGCCGGCCGGCATGGTGATCCCCGAAGGCACGCACTACAATCCATACTTCCTGTCCGGCGTGTCGCTGAAGATGCCGAAGCCGCTTTCGGACGGCCAGGTGACCTATGACGACGGCTCGCCGCAGACGGTCGACCAGTATTCGCGCGACGTGTCGGCGTTCCTGATGTGGGCCGCCGAGCCGCATCTCGAAGAGCGCAAGAAGACCGGCTTCCGCGTCCTGGTGTTCCTGCTGCTGTTCGGCGCGCTGGTCTACCTGACCAAGCGCAAGGTGTGGGCCGAAGTGGCGCACTGAGCCGCGATCGGTCCGACACTTTCGAGGGGCGCCGCAAAGGCGCCCTTTTCAATTTCGGGACCGCTTTGATCCGGCCGTGTCACATGGCTGTCATTGCGCATCGCGATCCTGCGTTGGCTCACCTCAAAGGATCGTCCTCATGAAAAGATTTGCGCCGCTTGCAGCCGTGGTGCTGCTTCTTGTCGCCTCCTCGGCAGTCCGCGCCGAGGACGCCCAGCCCTTCGTCACCAACAAGGACATCGACCTGACGATGATCCTGCCGCCGCCGCCGGCCAATGATTCGGCCGAGACCAAGGCAGAACTCGGCGAGGTGCTGACCCTGCAAGTGACGCGCACGCCCGAAATG
>NZ_RZST01000088.1:0-17945 GCF_003997575.1 Mesorhizobium sp. M1A.F.Ca.IN.022.07.1.1 | reverse complement strand
GACGACGACGAGCGCAGGAATGACGAAAGGCCAGTAGTTTGGAGCCAGCCGGATCGGCTGGCTCTCTTCGACGGCTTGCGTCGTCACCCCTGCGCGTTCCGGGGCGATGGCGGACATCAGCCTTGCTCGCTCCTGTCGAGAACCGGCTGGAACTGCTCGGTGGCCTTCTTCAGTTCGTCGGCGGGATCGGCGCCGGCAATCATGTTGGTCAGCGCCACGCCATAGATGTCGCGGAACTCGGTCACCGGGATGATGACCGGCAGCGCCAGCCGGCTGATATTACCTGAGCCGACCACGGCATCCAGCCAGCTCGCCGGCATGGTGACGCCTTCGCGCACCTTGGGGTCTTCCAGCACCGACTTGCGGAACGGCACGCCGGCGCCGGCCTGCAGCAGGCGCGCGCCCATGGCGGGTGACACGGCCCACTGGCAGAACAGATAGGCCGCTTCCTTCTTCGCGCTGGCGGACGTGACACCGATGCCGTCGCCGAAAGTACCCGCGGCATGCGCCTTGGGACCCTTCGGCATGACGCCATAGCCGACCTTGCCGACGACGCGCGATTTTTCCGGATTTTCCATCGGCGGCGCGAAGCCCACGCCATCGAACCACATGCCGATCTTGCCCTGCAGGAAGGCGGATTGCGCCTCGGCCCAGTTGAAGCCGGTGACGCCGGGAGGCGCGGCCTTGGTCATCAGCCGCTGATAGAGGGCGGCAGCCTCGATCGCCTCCGGCGAGGTGGTGCGCAGCTTGCCGTCGCTGCCGAGCGGCGTCATGTCGTAGCCGAGCATCAGAGACGTCCACACCGGCGTGTTGGCGTTCTTGAGACCGCGTGCGACGAAACCGAAGGTGTTGCTTGAGGGATCCGTCAGCGCTTCAGCGGCAGCCACCAGCTGCTCGAAGCTCTCGGGATATTTTATACCCTTGGCGTCGAACAACTCCTTGTTCCAATAGAGGATCCAGTAGTCGACCGAGAACGGCAGCGAGCGCAGCACGCCCTGGCCGTCCTTGGCGAACTGGATGCCCGCCTCGGCGAAGTCGCTTTCGGTCAGGCCTGGATCGGTGAGGCCCGGATCGGCAAGGAAGCCGGAAATGTCGGCCAGCCAGCCGCCCTTCTCGAACTGGCGCTTCTGCACATGGTAGCTCAGATGCACGACGTCGAAGCTCGGCTTGCCGGAACTGAGCTCGATCACCGTCTTCTGGCGCTGCTGCTGTTCGGGTGTCGCCTCGGCATTGACCTTGATGCCGGTCAGCTCCTCGAACTCCGCGAGATTCTTCAGGATGGTGTCGCTGCGCGGGCTCTTGACTAGGTTGACGTCGAGCGTCGTGCCGGCAAAGCGCTTCCAGTCGACGCCCGCGGCGAAGCTCGGACGAAGACCGACGAGGCCGGTGGCGGCGAGAGCCGCGGTTCCCTGGAGCAGCTGCCTTCTGGTTGGACTGAATGGATTGGACGACATTTCTTCCTCCCGGTTGTCGTTGTCGATTACGCCACCACGGTTGCGGCGCGGTTTTGCTTCCTCAAATCTGCAGCGCCAGCCGGCGCGCATTGTCGATGTGCTGGCTGATCGCCTCGACCGCCATCTCCGGATCGCGTTTCTCCAGGGCCTCGATCACCGCAAGATGCTCGCGCATGACCGGCACGACGCGACCGTCGATGCGGAACCGCTCCTGATGGATGAGCCGGATCTTCACCGAATTGACCAGATAGGCCTTGGCGATGATCTCGTTGCCCAGCGCGCTGATGAAGGTGTCATGCATGGCCCAGTCGATGTTCTGGGCCTTGGCTTCCATTTCGGGGGTCGGGGTCTGCGCCAGCGCTTGGGCGAGCATGTCCTCGTGCCCGCGCCTCAGACCCGCAATCTCGGCGTCGGACGCGTTGACGGCAAACAGCGCGACAGCCTCGCGCTCCATGAACAGGCGGAACTGGAAAGCCTCGCGGATCAGGCTGATGTCGATATGCGCGATCTGCATGCCGCGTTGCGGTATCGTGGTCAGCAGCCCCTCGGCCTCGAGCCGCGGCACGATCTCGCGGATGGCTCCGAGCGGCAGGCCGGTGAAGGCGACCAGCTCGCGCTGCGAAACGAACTGGCCGGGCCTGAGGTCGCGGGCCAGCAGATGCCGCGTGAAGCTGGCATAGGCCTTCTCCCTGAGGGTTGCCGGTTCGCTCGTGTCGTCCATGCCGATCAGCGCCCTCGCCGGTTCAGGCTGCCTGTGTCGCAAACAGCCTGTCGTAAGCGGCGCCAAGCTGCTGCCGTTCCTGCAAGGCTACCGGCTCGAGCGGCGGCCGAACCGTCAGCCAGCGTTCGTCGCCGGTCTGGCGCGCCACCATGGCCTTCACCGCCGGGATGACCGGATGCCGGAGCAGTTCGAGGACGAAGCTTTCCACGCGGGAGTCGTCGCGTCCGCTCTCGATCATGGCGCGCAGTTCGCCGGCGGCGAAATTGGCCATGCCGGAAATCGCGCCCTGGCCGCCGATCCGCACCGCCGGAGCCAGATGCCGTTCGTCGCCGATGAGGATGATCAGGTCGCCATGCGCCTTGAGCAGCGCTTCGCTGTAGCCCCAGTCTCCACCGGAATCCTTGACCCCGGCGACCACGCCCGGATACGCCTTGCGAAGCCGGCCGATCAGGTCGAGCGACAGCTGCACCGTCGTGACCGAGGGGATGTTGTAGAGCAGCATGCCGCGGGCCAGCGGACCGAGCGCGGCGAACACGGCGCCGAACCAGCCGAACAGCCCATCGTCACCGACATTCTTGAAATAGCTCGGCGGCGCCAGAAGGATGTTGCGGGCGCCGCGCTGCAACGCCTGGCGGCACTGCTCGGCAGCGTCCTCCGCCGCATCGACCAGCACGCCTGCAACGAGTTGGTCCGCGGGTATTCCCGCCGCAAGCATGGCATCGATGACCGCCTGCCGCTCCGCCGTACCGACGGAAGCGCCTTCGCCGGTGGTGCCGAACAGCGTTACGCTGCTGCAGCCAGCATCGAGACAGCCCTTAGCATGCTCGGTCATCAGCGGAACGGCGATCCGCCCTGCTGCATCAAAGGGCGTTGTGAGCGCAACCGACAGACCAAAGCGCGAACCCACCTGCAATTCTCCATTCATCAATCCGCGAGCAGGCGTAGCATACTGACATGTTAGTTGTAAACATAGCTCTCGGTCACGCTTGGCTGCGGCTGGAAACAATTCACAATGCCTGTAGAGCCAGTCCCGCCAGCGCGGATGCCGCGAGCGTCGGCAGCATGCCGGCCTTCAGCCTGAGCATGGCGACCATCGCCGCCGCCGACAGCAGCGCCGCGCGCCAGTCGAGCGAGGAAACGACCGGAACCTCGACGCCCCAGCCGACGCTCTCGACTTTGCCGAAGACGACATGCAGCGCGAACCACAGCGCAAGGTTCATCACCACGCCGACGACCGCTGCCGTTATCGCACCGAGCGCCGCCGACAACGCCTTGTTCTGCCGCAGCTGCTCGATGTAGGGCGCGCCGAGGAATATCCAGAAGAAGCAGGGCGCAAAGGTAGCCCAGAGCGTCAGCGCCGCCCCCAGCGACCCTGCAAGCAGAGGGCTGAGCGTACCCGCATGGCGATAGGCGGCGGCGTAGCCGACGAATTGCAGCACCAGGATCAGCGGTCCGGGCGTCGTCTCGGCAAGTCCGAGCCCGTCGACCATTTCTCCGGGCGAAAGCCAGCCGAACGAGGTCACCGCGGCTTGCGCGACATAGGCAAGAACCGCATAGGCGCCGCCGAAGGTGACGACCGCCATCAGGCTGAAGAAGCCGCCGATCTGCGCCCATACGCTCCCTGGCCCTGCCAGCACGGCGATCAGCGCCACCGGTCCGAGCCAGATCGGCAGCCAGATGGCGATGGTCCGGGCTGCGTGCCATTTGGTCGGCACGGTGTGGCCGAGCTCGCCGCGCTCGAACATCAGGTCGACCACGCCGCCTCTGTCGGCGGCGGCGTTGCCCTCGCCATGCGCCGAACCCGAAAACAGCCTGGGTGCAAAGCGATTGCCGACCCAGCCAATGAGTCCCGCCGCAAGCACGATCAGTGGAAACGGCAGCTTGAGGACATAGATGGCAAGAAAGGCCGCCACCGCGATGCCCACCATGACCCGGTTCTTCAGCGCCCTCTTGCCGATGCGGATCACCGCTTCGACGACGACCGCCAGCACCGCCGCCTTGATGCCGAAGAACAGCGCCTCGATGACCGGCGCGTCGTTGTAGAGCATGTAGAAACTGCTCAGGGCGAGCATGACCAGTGCGCCTGGGAGCACGAACAATGTTCCGGCGACGAGGCCGCCGGCCGTCCTGTGCAGCAGCCAGCCGATATAGACGGCAAGCTGCTGCGCCTCGGGACCCGGAAGAAGCATGCAGTAGTTCAGAGCATGCAGGAATCGCTCCTCGCCGATCCAGCGGCGCTCCTCGACCAGTTCCTTGTGCATCAGGGCGATCTGCCCGGCCGGCCCGCCGAAAGAGAGCAGGCCGATCTTGGCCCACAGCCGCGTCGCTTCACCGAAAGTCGGCACAGCCGGGACATCGGCCGGCTGCGCGGCGCTGTCCTTGGCAAGCACGGTCATTGTTGCTTACCCCCGGCCGGCCAGTTATGCGTCTCGTCCGTGGCGTCGCGGCACCAGCGGAAGAAAGCGTCATAGAGCAGCATGCCGGCTTCGAGCTGTTCCAGGTCGTCGCGGAACATGCGAGACAGGCCGAGCGACGCGGCGAGGAACCCGGCAGCCTGCGGCACCAGGTCTAGACGCGCTGTATCCGCGCCGCGCACGATCAGCGCCAGACGATCGAGCGCCTCGGTGCGCAGGCCGAACTCCTCGATCATCGTGTCGAAGGTGCAATGATCGCCGCGATGGCTCCAGAAAACGCCTTCGATGTCGAAGGGCACCGCGGCGAAGCGGTCCGCGACCAGGGGCACCTCGGCCGGGTCGACGAACAGGAACACGGCGCCAGGATCGACAAATCGTCGGATCAGCCAGGGGCAGGCGATGCGATCGACCTTCGGCCGGGAACGCGTGACCCATACGGTGCGACCCTTCCCATCGCGAGGCGGAATTGCGTCGGCCGCGACTAACGGCGCCTTGACGGCGGCCCAGGCCGCGAAACCGCCTTCCAACGATTCCGCCGGAATGCCCTCGTGGCGCAGCCACGCGGCAACGCCTTGCGAGAGCTTCTCTCCGCGCTGGCAGATGACCACGACCTTGGATCCGGAGAAGTCGGCCGCCCAGGTCGAGACGGTTCTGAAGTCGCGTCGGTAAGAAGCCGGCAGCAGCCGCGGATCGGCTTGAAAGTCGTCGTCGATGCGTACGTCGACGAGACGAGGTGCATCCGGCAGGCCGACCAGTCGGGCAAGCTGCGGCACTGTGATCTGAGTTGTTGACGGCATGGCGTCCACCTCCTGAACGAAGAGAGTTTGGACGCGATCGTTGGGCTGACGCCTCACGGGGTCGTCGCGGGGAACCCCTTAGCCAGGATGCTGGAACGCTCCCCTACGATTGTCAAGAATTCTTGTCGAGGAAGGCGCGGCCCGCACCTTCTTTGGAAGCTGCACTTACTGCGCCGTCCAACCGCCATCCATCGGCAGGGTCGTGCCGGTCATCTGCTTGGCCGCATCCGAGCACAGGAACAGCGCCAGTGCCGCCAATTCCTCAACGCTGACGAACTCCTTGGTCGGCTGCGCGGCAAGCAGCACATCGTGCTTGACCTGTTCCTCGGTCATGCCGCGCGCCTTCATCGTGTCGGGGATCTGCTTCTCGACCAGCGGCGTCCAGACATAACCGGGCGCGATCGCATTGACGGTGATGCCATCCTGCGCGACTTCCAGCGCCACCGTCTTGGTCAGGCCGGCAATGCCGTGCTTGGCCGAGACATAGGCCGACTTGAACGGCGAGGCGACCAGCGCATGCGCCGAGGCCGTGTTGATGATGCGGCCCCATTTGCGGCTCTTCATGCCCGGCAGCACCGCCTTGATGGCATAGAAGGCGGCAAGCAGGTTGATGCGGATGATTGCTTCCCACTTGTCGTCGGGGAACTCGTCGATCGGCGCGACATGCTGGATGCCGGCATTGTTGACCAGGATGTCGAGGCTGCCGAACGCCTCTTCGGCCTCGCGGATCATGGCGGTGACCGCCCCGCCGTCCATCATGTTGGCGCCGGAATAGCGGCACTTGACGCCGAAATCCCTCTCGATGCCGGCGCGCTCCTTTTCGATCGCCGCGGCATCGCCCAGGCCGTTGATGGTGATGTTGGCGCCCTCGGCGGCAAAGGCGCGGGCGATTGCAAGGCCGATGCCGCTGGTCGAGCCAGTGACGAGCGCATTCTTTGAGGACAGGGAACCCATGGCAGATCTCGCACGTGGAGGGAGGGACTGTTGAAGCACATAGTTTGTGCGTCGCAACATAACAATGCCATGCCCGTATTTCGGTGCGATTACAATGTTGTGATGCAGTTCGAGCGACAGGAAGCTGGCGGTTCTAGGGCGGTCTTTGCAGCCGCTGATGTGAGGCCTGCAACCTATCCGGCTATCTTGAGCAGCGAGGAAACCAGGAGCCTGTGCTCCTGCTGCGACAGCACGTCTGAATCGAAAAGATTCATGCTGCGCAGCCCCTCGATGGCGAGGAAACAAACCAGCAGCGAGCCGAGGTCGTCCGTTTCCCCCTTCAGCCGTTCGAACAGCTGCCGCTTGAAGGCTTTGATCGGCGTCAGGAATTCCGGATCCTCGGCGATCGCGGAGAACATCCAGGAGGCCGAAGGTTTCGGCTTCTCGCAATCATCGGCCGAGAGCCGTATGTAGGCCGCGAGCGCGCTTTCATCGCTTGCCTCGGCCGTGCGTTCTTCGAGCGCCTGCTCGAAAGCATTGAGGTAATTCTCGACCAGCCCCTGCATCAGCTTGGCCTTGGTCGGGAAATTGTAGAGCAGACCGCCCTTCGACACGCCGGCCCGATTCGCGATGGCGTCGAGCGACAGGCTTCCCGGGCCCGCCTCGCGCGCCACGTCGGCTGCCGCTGCAAGTATCCTGTCGCGCGAGTTTGCCCTGCGAGCTTTCATCACGCCTTCCCTTACATTAGGCCTTGTGGAATTGACAAGACCGTCCAGACGGTACAGTAAGGCGCCCGCAATTTGAAATCGGGATTTATCGTCGATATGTGTCCCGGCAATTGACGTTGCCGGTTGCCGGCTCGAGGGGAACTATCCGTGAAGCGCTTCTTCATCATCACCGGAATTCTGCTGCTGCTCGCCGTGGTGTGCGCCGGCATCGTCGGCTTCAACCTGTTTCGCGACAATGCGATCAAGCAGTTTTTCGCCACCATGAAACCGCCGGCGGCGACAGTGTCGACCATCGTGGCGAAGCCTTCGAACTGGACGCCCGGTGTCGAGGCGATCGGCACCGTCAACGCCGTGCGCGGCGTCGACCTGACCGTCGAGACGGCCGGCATCGTCAAGGACATTCTCTTCCACGCCAACCAGAAGGTCGCGGCCGACGCTGTGCTTCTGCAGCTCGACGATGCCGTCGAGAAGGCCGATCTGGTGGCGCAGAAGGCTCAGGCCGCATCCGACCAGGCGGCGCTGACCCGCGCGCTGGAATTGCAGCGGCGTGGCGTCGGCACCGACGCTACGCTTGATGCCGCGCGCGCGGCGGCGACCGCATCGGCCGCGCAAGTGAACAAGCTGCAAGCCGTGCTCGACCAAAAGCAACTCGCAGCTCCCTTCACCGGGACGGTCGGCATTCCAAAGATCGACATTGGCCAGTATCTGGCGCCCGGCAACTCAGTCGTCACGATCCAGGATCTGGACACGATGCGGGTCGACTTCACCGTGCCCGAACAGCAGCTGCCGCTGCTGAAGATCGGCCAGACGGTGCGGATCGGCAGCAATGCTGCCGACATGTCCTTTGCCGGCTCGATCCGCGGCATCGATCCCAAGATCGACCCGGCAAGCCGGCTGGTGTCGATCCGCGGCGAGGTCGCCAACCCGGAGGGCAAGCTGACCCCGGGCCAGTTCGTGCAGATCCGCGTCGAGTTGCCGGAGGAAAGCAACGTCATCTCGGTGCCGCAGACGGCGGTGACCTCGAGCCTCTACGGCGACTATGTCTTCGTGGTGGTGCCGCCCAAGCCCGCTGAGGCCGGCGCTGCCGCGCCAGCAAAACCGGAAGACCAGAAGGCCGGGGCGGAGAAGCCTGCCGGCGATGCAGCCAAGCCGCAAGCCGATGCCTCGAAGCCGGCCTCCGATACGGCAAACGCCGCCGACAGCGCCGCGAAGCCGGCTGAGAACGCTCAAAAGCCGGCCGAAACCGGGCAGCAACCGGCGCTCGTTCTATCGCAGGTCTTCGTCAAGCTCGGCCGCCGCAACAACGGCATGGTCGAGATCGTCGAAGGCCTGAAGGCCGGCGACCAGGTCGTGACCGCCGGTCAGAACCGGCTCTTCAACGGCATGTCCGTTGCGGTCGACAACACCGTTGATCCCAGCAAATCGGCAAACAAGCAGGTTCAGCAATGAGCTTTTCCGATATCTTCATTCGCCGCCCCGTCCTCTCGACAGTGCTGGCCTGCATGATCCTGCTCCTGGGTTTCCAGGCCATCTTCAACCTGTCGATCCGCCAGTATCCGAAGGTTGACGAGACGGCGATCACCATCACCACGGCCTATCCCGGAGCCAGCGCCGACCTGATTCAGGGCTTCATCTCTGCGCCGATCGCGCGCGCCGTCGCCTCGACGGAAAACATCGACTACGTCACCTCGTCGAGCCGCCCGTCTTCGAGCACGGTGACCGTGCAGATGAAGCTCGGCTCCAACCCCGATGTTGCGTTGACCGAGGTGCTGTCCAAGGTTCAAGGCGTGCGCGGCACCTTGCCGGATGCCGCCAAGGATCCGGTGATCGTCAAGGGCACCGGCCAGCAGTTCGCGATGATGTATATCTCGATGCAGAATCCGAACATGACGAAGGAGCAGTTGACCGAGTACATCGAGCGCGTCGTGCGGCCGCGCATCTCGACGGTGGAAGGCGTCGCCGACGTCCAGATCTTCGGCGCCGAGGAATATTCGATGCGGGTCTGGATCGACCCGGTCAGGCTCGCCGCCCGCGGCGCCACGGCCGCCGACGTGCTGACTGCGATCAACAATTCCAATTTCCTGTCCGCGCCCGGCAACACACAGAACGAGTATGTGGTTTCCTCGATCGCGGTTCACTCGACCCTGCAGACGCCGGAAGCCTTCGCGCAGCTCCCCATCCGCTCGACCGACGGCCAGGTGGTGCGGCTGCGCGATGTGGCTCGGGTCGAGCTTGGCGCCGCCAGCACCGACACGAGGGTGAGCTTCAACGGCAAGCCGGGCACCTTCCTGGCCATCTTCCCGACGCCTGCCGCCAATCCGCTGACGACTGCCGAGGCGATCCACAAGATCGTGCCGGTGATCCAGGATACGTTGCCGAAGGGCATGACGATCGAGATCGTCTACGATTCCACCGAGCAGATCAGCGCCTCGATCGAGGAGGTGTTCAAGACCATCGGTGAGGCTGTCGCCATCGTCATTCTCGTCATCCTGCTCTTCCTCGGATCCTTCCGCTCGGTGATGATGCCGATCGTGACCATCCCTCTGTCGCTGATCGGCGTCTGTTTCATTCTGTTTGCGGTAGGCTATTCGATCAACCTTCTGTCGCTGCTTGCCATGGTGCTGGCGATCGGTCTTGTCGTCGACGACGCCATTGTGGTGGTGGAGAACATCCACCGCCATATGGAGGAAGACGGCATGTCGCCGATGCAGGCGGCCTTCAACGGCATGCGCGAGATCTTCTCGGCAATCGTCGCCATGACCATCACGCTGGCCGCCGTGTTTGCGCCGCTTGCCTTCACCGGCGGCCTGACCGGCGCGCTGTTTCGCGAGTTCGCGGTCACGTTGGCCGGCTCCGTGGTGCTGTCCGGCCTGATTGCGGTGACCATCACGCCGATGATGTCGGCTCGCCTCTTGAAGGCCGGCGCGCACGGCCGCTTCCAGCGCATCGTCGACGGCACCTTCAGCCGTGTCGAGCGCGTCTACGAGCGGGCGGTGACGGCTTCGCTCAGAAACAGGCCGGTTACCTTTATCATCGTCGTCGCGCTGGTCGCGCTCACCGGCTTCATGTTCACCAAGACCTCGACCGAACTGGCGCCGGAAGAAGACCAGGGCTTCCTGCTCTCGATCGTAACCGCCCCGCGCTACGCAACTTCGGACTACACCGAGACCTACGTCAACCAGATCCTCGGTCTTGTTAAGGACATTCCGGAAACGCGGGCGCAGTTCTCGGCGGTCGCCTTCGGCGGCGCCACCAACGGCGCCTTTGTCGGCTTTGCCTTCAAGGACTGGGCCGAACGCCAGCGCAGTTCGAAGGAGATCCAGGCCGACATCACCGGTCGCTTGGCCAAGGTCGCCGGCGTCGAGGCTTTCGTCTTCGCGCCGCCGACGCTCCCCGGCTCGGGCGGCGGCCTGCCGATCTCGATGGTGGTTCGCTCGACCGGCGATCCCTCGGAAGTTTTCGACCAGGCCGAGAAGATCAAGAACAAGGCGCAGGCTTCCGGCCGCTTCATCGTCGTGCAGAATTCGATGTCCTTTGACGCGCCGCAGGTGACCGTCACCATCGACCGCGAGCGCGCGGCGGCGCTGAACCTGCCCATCGCCGATATCGGCAACACGCTGACGCTGCTGGTCGGCGGCGCCGAAGTGGCGCAGTTCGATCGCGACTCCAACAGCTATGACATCATCCCGCAGGTGCCGCAGGAGTTCCGCGACAATCCGGCGAAGCTCGGCGAGTATTTCGTGCGCAGCGTCGACGGCAAGATGGTGCCGCTGTCGGCGGTGGTGCATATATCCACCAACGCCTCGCCGGCAGCGATCGAGCAGTTCAACCAGCTGAACTCGGCCACGATCTCCGCCCTGCCCTTGCCCGGCGTGACCACCGGCGACGGATTGAAAGTGCTGGAGGATCTCGCCAGGGAAACGCTGCCCGACACCTTCTTCATCGACTATTCTGGCCAATCGCGGCAGGAAAAGGAGCAGGGCAACACCATCCTGATCGCCTTCGCGGCCGCCGTGATCGTGATCTACTTGGTTCTGGCCGCTCAGTTCGAGAGCTTCCGCGATCCGCTGATCATCATGATGGCGGTGCCGCTTTCGATCTTCGGTGCCATCGTGCCGCTCAATATCGGCCTCGGAACGCTCAACATCTACACGCAGGTCGGACTGATCACCCTGATCGGCCTCATCACCAAGCACGGCATCCTTTTGGTGGAATTCGCCAACCAGCAGCGCGAAATCCATGGCATGCGGCGCCGCGATGCCATCATCGCCTCGGCCAAGGTGCGCCTGCGGCCGATCCTGATGACGACGGCCGCGATGGCGCTCGGCGTCGTGCCGCTGATCATCTCCAGCGGCGCCGGCGCCGCGGCGCGCTACTCGATGGGCCTCGTCATCTTCACCGGCATTCTGGTCGGCACGATGTTCACGCTGTTCGTCGTGCCCATGTTCTACACCTTCATCGCCAGCAAGGATCTGCCGCATCTCGCCGAGAAGCCCGATCCGAAGCTGATGCCGGCGCTGCCCACCTGAAGCAATCCAGGACTGCTCCAAAAACAAAAAGAGGCCGGAAAATCCCGGCCTCTTTTTTAGGCGGTCGCCCCACGGCTTCGGCGCCAGAGCAATTCCAGGAAAAGTGTGGAACGGTTGCTCGGCGACTTCGCCGTGGCCTTCCGTCCGGAATTGCGTCGAACCTGGCTTGAAGGCGGCAATCCGCCCGCTACTTGACCCGTTACTTTACGATGAGGATGCTGGTGTTGCCCGGGCCGAAGGCCTCGACGAGCTGATAGAAGTCGGCCGCGGCATCGGGATGCAGGCGCACGCAGCCATGCGAGGCTGGCCGGCCAAGATGCTTGATGGCATAGGTCGCATGCACCGCATAGCCGCCGCTGAAGAAGACCGAATGCGGCATCGGCGCATTGTCGTATTTCTTCGAATACCACATCTCATGCATGCGGGTCGGCTTGAATGACCCTGTCGGCGTTATGTGCCCCCTGTCGCCCGTCGACACTTTCCAGGTGAACGTCGGCCGGCCGTCGACCGTGACTTCCATGATCTGCTGCGACAGCGAAACCCGGGCGACGAGCTGGTTGGCATGAGCGGCGTTGCTGCCGAAGAGCAGAGCCGCGCCGGTGAGCGCGGCGGCGGTGACGTGGATGAGCTTGGCTGAAATGGCGGTATGCATGACGATCCCTCTCTCTTTTGCCGGTCGGGCCGGCTGCAATTTCGATGGATCGTCTTATCGGGACTGCCTGTTTCAGGCCTATTTCGCTTAATATGCGTTAATGTTTCGAATTCGTTTCTCTAAGTTAACGGCCTAATTCCAGAGAACACGCTCCCTTAGACCGGCTGCCGGCAATACCAAGCAGGCCGAAAGCGGCGGAGAAAGCGTATATGGCTTTGATATGAAAGCCTTTCTCCTAATCTCGAAACCGAATTGCAACAAAACGCGACTTGCGCGGCATGATGCGGATACAGGCCCGCAGCAATGTCGAGGTCACGGGAACAGACATCAGCAAACGAAAATGGGCAGGAAATCGAAAGTTCGCACCTGGTTTTCTCAGGATCGGCGTCTAGGCGCCATGAATTCCGGCGAGGTTTCGACACTGCACACTGCACTGTTCATCGCCACGGTCTGGATCATCTCCAGCCTGCGCGTCAACCGGCTGAGGGCCCTCTGGCGGGTCGGTCTTCGGCTGATAGGGATGCGCGGCCCCTCCGGCTACTTGCTGCCGAGAGGACCGAAGGCCCGCGCCGCAGCGGGGGGCTCCGTAAGCGGCGCGGGCGCTTCGGGAGTTTCCTGAAGCATCGACGACTATCGAATTGGGGATTGAGTTATGAAGACGAAATTTGCCGCTTCGGTGCTGTCCGCACTGCTTTATGCCCAGGGGCTGCTTGGCTTTGCCGCGCTTGCAACGGTGCTGCTCAAGGAGCGCGCCCACGCCGAGATCGCCGCCAGCGCCGAATTGCCGTCCGGCCCCTCGATCCTCGTGGTGCGCTAGGCGCCGGCGTCGGATCCAAAAGTGCGAAGCGGTTTTGGAAATCCGATGCAAGATCGAGGAAAAGACCTGGTGGCCCTCGCCTCAGTCGGTGCGCGGTGTCGGCGGATCGAACCGGTAACCGGCACCCCTGATCGTGGTGATGGTCTCCGTATCGAGCTTACGGCGCAGCCTCACGATGCGCGAATCGATCGAGCGGTCGAAAGCGTCGGCATTCTCGGCGGGCGCGGCGGCAATGATGTCGTCGCGCGTCAGCACCTTTCGCGGGCTCGCCAGAAACAATCTCAACAGCGCCACCTGCCCCGGCGACAGCTGATCCTCGGCGCCGGAACGATGCATGACCATGGCCGACCTCAAGTCGACGGTCGCATTCTCGAGCACGATCAGTTCCTGGGGGTTGCGGCCGCGCCGCGTCAGCAGGCGGCCGATGCGCGCCGCCAGCTCGCGCACATTGAGCGGGCTTTCGATCACGTCGGCAGCGCCGAGCTCCAGCGCCAGCACCTTGTCGACGAGATCGGCGGGCCGGCAGATCAGTATGAAGTCGCAGCCACCCTCGCCGCCCCCGCCTTGGCTACTATAGCGCTTGAGCAGTTCGCGCCCCTCCGCCTGGGTCACGTCGTCACCGACGACCACGACGTCGATGCCGCCTGCCGAAAGCAGCGACTCCGCCTCCCAGGGCTGGCGCGCCTGACGCACGTCGTGCCCCCGACGCTCGAGATGGTCGGCCAGGTCGCCGGCCACCACTTCGGCAACGGACACAAGCGCGACGACGGATCGTGCTGCCATTTTCTCCACTCCGCCACAGACAACTCGAGATGAGCGCTGGACATCATGTTTATACCCAATCTACTTTCCGCTGAAAGCGGGAGCGAGACCATTGTGAAGGCGCGCATCATTGTCGTCGAGGACGAGCCGGATCTGAGGGAAGCGGTTGCCGAGTATCTCGGCGCCAGCGGCTATGACGTTGCCACGGCCGAGAATGCCGCGGCGGCGCGCAGCCTGCTCGAGGCGCAACCCTTCCACCTCGCCATCCTCGACATCGCCATGCCCGGCGAGGACGGCCTGTCGCTCGGCCGCTGGCTGCGTTCCAAGACGCAGATCGGCATCATCTACGCCACCGCCGCCGGCACAGCGCTCGACCGCATCGTCGGCCTGGAGCTCGGCGCCGACGACTACATCGTCAAGCCCTATGAGTTGCGCGAAGTGCTGGCGAGGGTCCGCAGTGTGCTGCGCCGCGTGCCGCAGCCGGTTGCCCCCCAGGCCGCGAAGACCGAGGCCGGCACGCGCCGCTTCATGAATTTCGGCAGCTTCCAGGCCGATTTCGACGGCAGGCTGGTGACCGGCGCCAATGGCGCGGTCATCGAGATGGCCAAGAGCGAGTTCGACGTGCTGGAAGTTTTCCTCACCCGCGCCAACCGGCTTCTGACGCGGGCGGCGATCTCGGAGGCGATCGGCTTCGTGGAAGACCCGGAATCGTCGCGCGCTGTCGACATCCGCATCATGCGTCTGAGAAAGAAGATCGAGGCGGACCCCGCCAATCCGAAATTCCTGCGCACGGTGCGCGGCGAAGGCTACATCTTCTCGCTGCCGGCTGGCGACGGCAACTGACTCCGGCGCCGCGCACCTTCCGGATACGCAATCGACGCTGTAGCATTCCGGTCCGGCGGCATGCCCCCAGAAACCGTTGTCGATTTTCGGGCTTGTGTGCTGGATTTCATGGTTTACCGATATGGCCCCGGAGATGACGTTCGACGATGACAGCTGAGGCCGCACGGACAGAAATGCACGGCTCCCGCCAGGGCGCCGCGATGGCGGCCGTCCATGTCGTTCGCCGCTTGCGCGAAGCAGGCGACTGGCAGCGCGAGATGGACAGCATACTGGAGGCACTGTGCCGTTCGTTGGACTGCCAGCGCGGCATTCTCTTCCGTTTGCGCGAGTTGCCGGGCGAGGGCTTCGCCCAGTCCGTGGCCTCCTATTGGATCGACCCTGCTTTTGGCGGCGAGCTCGCATCGCCTACCGTGATCATGCAGTCGATCATCAACTCCGATCCGCTGCTGGAGCAGTTGCAGGAGGATGAGCGCCAGGGCAAGGTCTTCGCCGGCCACACGCGCGACCTCGATGGTTTCCTGCGGGCCGACTTCGAGAAGCAGAACATAAAATCCTTCATTTCGGTGTCGGTCTTCGCCCACGGCCATCTCTGGGGCACTCTGGCGGTCAATGACTGCGCGGCCGAACGCGAATGGACGGATGAAGAGGAGGCGACGCTTCACATCATCGCGCTCGCCATCGGCGACGCCATCGAGCGCTCGCCCTCAGAGGCGCATGCCAGCGAGGTTATCCGCCGCACCATGCTGCAGGCTTCGCTCGACGCCATCATCGTCATCGACGAGGCCGGCTCCATCATCGAATTCAATCCGGCCGCCGAGAAGATGTTCGGCTTCAAGCGCAGCGACATCCTCGGCAAGGATCTGATCGACACGATCGTGCCGCATTATTACCGCAAGGGTTATTCGTCGGGCGCCGAGTACATGGCCGGACGGGGCGCGCCGATGGTTGGCCAGCGGCTGGAGACAGTGACCCAGAACGCGGCCGGCGAGATCTTTCCGATCGAGCTGACCGCGACGGAGATGAGGGTTGCCGACCGCCGGCTCATCTTCGGCTCGATCCGCGACCTGCGCGAGAAGCTGCACGCCGAAGAAGAGATCAACCGCCAGCGCGAGAAGCTGCACCAGAATGAGAAGATGGCGGCAATGGGCTCGCTGCTCGCCGGCGTCTCGCATGAGCTCAACAACCCGCTGGCGGTTGTGGTCGCACAATCGACGCTGCTGCATGAATTCGCGGCCGACCCGCAGACCAAGGTGCGCGCCGAAAAGGTGCGCGCGGCCGCCGAACGCTGCGGGCGCATCGTCAAGAGCTTCCTTTCGATGGTGCGCCTGCATCCGACCGAGCAGGCCGAAACCGACCTCAACCAGGTGATGCGCTCGGCGCTCGAAGTGACCGCCTATGGTGCGCGCTCCAGCGGCATCATCATCGACACCGACTTCGCCAACGGCCCGCTGCTCGCCATGGCCGACGCCGACCATGTCACGCAGGTCGCGGCCAACTTCCTCATCAACAGCCAGCATGCGCTTGCCGGCTTCACCGGCGAGCGGCGCATCAAGGTGCGGACCTTTCGCAGCGAGCGCGGCAATCCGGGCTTCTCGGTCGAGGACAACGGACCCGGCATTCCCGATGCGATCCGCTCACGCATCTTCGAATCCTACTTCACCACCAAGCCGGTCGGCGTCGGTACCGGCATCGGCCTGTCGATCTCGAAATCGATCGTCGAGCGCCACAACGGCAACATCTGGTTCGAAGAGGTGCAGCCGCACGGCGCGCGCTTCGTCGTCCAGTTGCCGGCGATTGTCGGCAATGCGGCAAAGGCCGGCGAGGGTCCGGCGCGGTCGAGCGGGCTGCGCCATGCGCTGATCATCGACGACGAGCCCGACGTCGCCGCTTCGCTGTCCGACATATTGGAGCTCATGGGGCTCAAGTCGCGTCTCGTGCCAAGCTGGACGTCCGCCGGTGAGGTGCTGAGCGGGCACATGCCGCCGGACATCGTGTTTTCCGACCTGCGCATGCCGGGCACCAGCGGCATCTCGATCTACCGTGAATTGCTGGCCGAACGGCCGGGGCTGGCGCAGCGTTTCGTGCTGGTCACCGGCGACCTCATCGGCGCCAAGGCCGAGATTGAGGCACTGCCGCCGCAGCAGCGGCCGCAGATCCTGGAGAAGCCCTTCTCGACGCTCGACGTCCGCGGCATCCTTGCGACCGTTGCCGATGTCGCGGCGGCCGACAACGGCGCCGACATCTGAAATTGCTCCCTCTGCGGCTTCACCTGGATATCGTCGGATTCGAAAAAAGAGGCTCCCGACCGACTTTGCGGCGGGAGCCTGACTGGAGCGCGGAGGGTGCGCTCAGGGGAGCCTAAAACACGTTCGGGGTGTCGGTCAGCGGCGCGGCATTGGCGATCATACGCACAGCTCGGGCCCGGTGCTGACCGGACTGCTCGGCAATGGCACGCAGGCATTCGGCGTTCTCGGCGCCCCAGCTCTGCCCTTTGCAGGCGAATTCGACTTGCGACTGCGGCAGGCGCGCGGTTTTGAGCGTCGTCGGCGCGCCCTCCACGACATTGGCCGGAGGATTGATCGAGGCGAAAGCGGGACCCGCGGCTGGCGCAAGCACCATGCTGGCGAAGGCGGCAACGCTCAGCAGCATGAACATCGTCATCGGATGGTCGCTGGCGCGTTGGCGCAACGCCAGCTTCGGACGGCGATCATTGCGCTCGGGACCATAAGAGCGGCGGCTGGCATCGGCGATCCGGACTTTGGCAAACATCGGCTGTTCCCTTCGTTATCTTTCTTTTTTCCTTGAAACGAACTTAACCGCACCACGTAACAGCCGGATGATAGGGCGGGATGGCCCATGTAACAGGACTGAAACGGGGATCGCTTCTGTTCCTTTTGCTCCTGTCGGATGCGGCGGACTGTAAGCGACCTCACACAGGCGCAGAATTGGCATGGCTGTCGCGATCGTCCGATACGCGAAGCGCGTCGAAACGGTGCCCTCACAAACTGCGGATCCGAAGCTGGAACCGCCGTTTTGCACTCCTGGTTAAGGCTCGGATTTTCCGGGATTTTCTCGGCTCGGATGACTGCAAGCCGGTCGGCATGAAATTTCCATACTTTCACAAGCCATTGCATTTTAACGGAAAATGTGTTTTTATTGAACGAGCATTCAACAAAACGAGAGCATTTTCATGAACCCGCACCTGCGTGACGTGGCGATCCCTAACGATTGGGACCGGCGGGGTTTGCCGGGGTGGAGTTACCACTCCAACGCCCTTCTCGAGCTTGAGAAGGAA
>NZ_RZST01000087.1:0-17999 GCF_003997575.1 Mesorhizobium sp. M1A.F.Ca.IN.022.07.1.1 | reverse complement strand
ACCATAACGGGCTTATGGTCATCACCAATAACATCAACGTTGCCAATAGGATGCGGATCTATCCTTCGATCGAGGTGGTGATCGCCGGCGGCGTTGTACGCGGCTCCGACGGCGGCGTCGTGGGTGAGGCCGCGGTGGATTTCATTCGCCAGTTCAAAGTCGACTACGCCGTCATCGGCGCCTCGGCCATCGACCATGACGGCGCGCTGCTCGACTTCGACTTTCGCGAAGTGAAAGTGGCGCAGGCCATCATCGCCAATGCGCGTCATGTGATTCTCGTCTCCGACCGGACAAAATTCGAGCGCACGGCGCCGGTTCGCATTGGTCACCTGTCGCAGGTGAACACCTTCATCACCGACCGTTGCGACATCCCTTCGGTGCGCCGGATTTGCGAGGAAACGGAGGTTCGTTTGATCGAGACAGCGCTTGGATAACGTCTCTTCACGGACATCTCACGCACCTGTGATATTTCGTTTGACATTCGGATCGAGTTCGAAATAATCCCGCCACGGTTTCGCGAAACACAAAAATGGTGCAATGCGAAATCGTGGAGGAACCCTGTGGACGCATCTCCGATCCATGACATTTTTGTCATAGGCGGCGGCATCAATGGCTGCGGCATCGCCCGCGACGCCGTTGGCCGCGGATTTTCCGTATACCTCGCCGAGATGAACGATCTCGCCAGCGGGACTTCCTCCGGCTCGACCAAACTGATCCATGGCGGGTTGCGCTATCTCGAGTTCTACGAATTCCGGCTGGTGCGCGAAGCGCTGATGGAGCGCGAGGTTCTGTGGAAGAACGCGCCGCATATCATCTGGCCGATGCGCTTCGTGCTGCCCTACGCCAAGGGCCTGCGTCCGGCCTGGCTGATCCGGCTCGGCCTTTTCCTTTACGACCATATCGGCGGGCGCAAGCTGCTGCCGGCGACCAAGACGCTGGACATGGCCACCGATCCGGCCGGCAAGCCGCTGAAGCCGCTGTTCCGCAAGGCGTTCGAATATTCGGACGGCTGGGTCAACGATGCCCGCCTCGTGGCGCTCAATGCCCGCGACGCGGCCGACCGCGGCGCCGTCATCCGCACTCGCACCAAGGTGGTCAGCGCGCGCCGCGAGAGCGGGCTGTGGACGATCAAGATCCAGAACGTGCTGACCGGCGAGATCGAGGAAGTCCGCGCGCGTCTTCTCGTCAACGCCGCCGGGCCGTGGGTCGATCAGGTATTGGCAAAAACCGTCGGCCAGAACGATGTGCACAATGTTCGGCTGGTGCAGGGCAGCCACATCGTCATCGGCAAGAAGTTCGACGATCCGCGCGCCTATTTCTTTCAGAACAAGGACGGACGCATCATCTTCGCCATTCCTTACGAAGAAGAGTTCACGCTGATCGGCACCACCGACCGCGACTTTCCCGGCGATCCGCATGAGGTGAAGATCAGCGATACCGAGATCGACTATCTTTGCGCCGCCGCGAGCGAATATTTCGCCCAGCCGGTCAAGCGTTCGGACATCGTCTGGACCTATTCGGCGGTGCGCCCGCTTTATGACGACGGCGCCTCGAAGGCGCAGGAGGCGACGCGCGACTATGTGCTGAAGGCCGATGGCGGGGAGGGTGCCGCCCCCTTGCTCAACGCCTTCGGCGGCAAGATCACCACGTTCCGCCGGCTGGCGGAATCGATGTTGGAGAAGATCGAAGGCTTTCTCGGCAAGCGCGGCAAGCCATGGACCGCCAACGCGCCGCTGCCCGGCGGCGATTTTCCGGCGACCGGGTTCGACGAGCAGGTATCGAGGCTCAAGAACGCCTATCCGTTCCTCGACCAACGGCTGGCACGCAGGTTGACCCGGCTTTACGGCACGCGCGCGGAGAAGCTGCTTGGCCTCGCCAAGTCGAATGCCGATCTCGGCCGCAATTTCGGTGCCGACCTCTATGAAGCCGAGGTGCGCTACCTGGTCGAGAACGAGTGGGCGATCACCGCCGAGGACGTGCTGTGGCGCAGGACCAAACGCGGCCTGCATTTCAGCCGCGAGCAGACGGCGGCATTGGAAGAATTCATGCGCGGGTTAAGCAGCCGCCATGTCGCCGCGGCGGAATGAGGATCGAGCGCTGATGCGCAAGGCCTGGGAGGAGGCGTAATGCTGGAATTGAGGAACGTGACGAAGACGGTCGGCGCGCAGGAGCATGTCCGCGACGTGTCGCTGACGCTTCAGCACGGCTCGCTGAATGTCCTGCTCGGGCCGACGCTTTCCGGCAAGACCAGCCTGATGCGGCTGATGGCCGGGCTCGACGCGCCAACTTCCGGCTCCGTCTGGTTCGACGGCAAGGACGTCACCGGACAGCCGGTGCAGAAGCGCAACGTCGCCATGGTCTACCAGCAATTCATCAACTACCCGGCGATGACGGTGTACGAGAACATCGCCTCGCCGCTGCGGGTTGCCGGCATCGAACAGGCCAGGATCGACAAGGAGGTGCGCGACGCTGCGGCACTTCTCAAGCTCACGCCCTATCTCGACCGCACGCCGCTCAACCTCTCGGGCGGCCAGCAGCAGCGCACGGCGCTTGCCCGCGCCATCGTCAAGAACGCCAGCCTGGTGCTGCTCGACGAGCCGCTCGCCAATCTCGACTACAAGCTGCGCGAGGAGTTGCGCGCCGAATTGCCGAAGATTTTCGCCGCGGCGGGCACGATCTTCGTCTATGCCACGACCGAGCCGCACGAGGCGCTTTTGCTCGGCGGCAACACCGCGACGCTTTCGGAAGGTCGCGTCACGCAGTTCGGCCCAACCGTCGAGGTGTTCCGCAAGCCGGTCGACCTGGTGACGGCGCGGACCTTCGCCGACCCTCCGCTCAACACCATTGTGCTCGCCAAGAAGGGATCGGACTTCCTTCTCGAAGGAGGCGTGAAGCTGCCGGTGCCGCCCGAACTGCTCGGCATTCCGGATGCCAGCTACACGATCGGCTTCCAGCCGCACCATTTGTCGCTGGAGCGTGCCAACCCCGGCGCCGTGCCGGTGCGGGCCAAGGTCACCATCACCGAGATCACCGGCTCGGAAAGCTTCGTCCATCTCGACTTCGCCGACGCGCGCTGGGTGATGCTCGCGCACGGCATCCTCGATTTCGAGACCGACGACGAGGTCGAGGTGTTCATCGACCCGCGCCACATCATGGTCTTCGACCAGAACGGCCGCGCGGTGACTGCGTCGAAGCTGGCGGCTTGAGGAGGGAGCGATGGCACGCATCGACGTCAACCACATCCGCCACTCCTACCTGACCAATCCAAAGAAGGATTCGGATTTCGCGCTGAAGGAAGTGCATCACACCTTCGAGGACGGCGGCGCCTATGCGCTGCTCGGGCCGTCCGGCTGCGGCAAGACCACCTTGCTCAACATCATCTCGGGGCTGCTCCATCCCTCGCACGGCCAGCTCCTGTTCAACGGCCGGAACGTGACCAATCTGTCGACGCAGGAGCGCAATATCGCCCAGGTGTTCCAATTCCCGGTCATCTACGACACCATGACCGTCTACGACAATCTGGCCTTTCCGCTGCGCAACCGCCGCGTGCCGGAGGCCGATGTCGACCGCAAGGTGCGCGAGACGCTCGACATGATCGATCTCGCCTCGATGGCGAACCGGAAGGCGCGCCGGCTGACCGCCGACCAGAAGCAGAAGATCTCGCTCGGTCGAGGACTGGTGCGCTCGGACGTCAACGCCATCCTGTTCGACGAGCCGCTCACCGTCATCGATCCGCATATGAAATGGGTGCTGCGTTCGCAGCTGAAGCAGCTGCATCGCCGGTTTGGTTACACCATGGTCTATGTCACGCACGACCAGACCGAAGCGCTGACTTTCGCCGACCGCGTCGTGGTCATGTATGACGGCGAGATCGTGCAGATCGGCACGCCGGCCGAGCTGTTCGAGCGGCCGCGCCACACCTTCGTCGGCTATTTCATCGGTTCGCCGGGCATGAATGTGCTTCCGGTTGCGCTCGAAGGCAGGACGGCGTTGCTCGGCTCGCAGCGCATCGAACTGCCGGGCGCACCCAGGGCCGAAGCCGGTCCCGTCGAGCTCGGCATCCGTCCCGAATATGTCCGGCTCGGCCGCGAGGGCATGGCGGTTTCCGTCAGCAAGGTCGAGGATGTTGGCCGCCACAAGGTGGTTCGCGCCAATCTCGAGGGCAAAGAGATCGCCGCCGTCATCGGCGAGGACGATGAGCTGCCGACCGAACCCAGGGTCCGCTTCGATCCGGCCGGCATCAACATCTATGCCGATTCATGGCGCGTCGAGATGGGGGCGTAGATGGAAAAGACCTGGAACAACAAAGCCTGGTTCCTCGTCCTGCCGGTGTTGGTGCTGGTGGCCTTCTCGGCCGTCATTCCGCTGATGACCGTCGTCAACTATTCGGTGCAGGACACGTTCGGCAACAATGTCTTCTTCTGGGCCGGCACCGAGTGGTTCGAGGAGTTGCTGGCGTCCGACCGCTTCTGGGAAGCGATGGCGCGCAACCTGATCTTCTCCTTCATCATCCTGGCGATCGAGGTGCCGCTCGGCATCTTCATCGCGCTCAACATGCCGAAGAAGGGATGGGGCGTGCCGGTCTGCCTGGTGCTGATGGCGCTGCCGCTGCTCATCCCATGGAACGTCGTCGGCACGATCTGGCAGGTGTTCGGCCGCAACGACATCGGCCTGCTCGGCTACTACGTCAACGCATTCGGCATCGACTACAACTATGTCCAGGATCCGATCGACGCGTGGGTCACCGTCATCATCATGGACGTGTGGCACTGGACGAGCCTGGTCGTGCTGCTCTGCTATGCCGGCCTGGTTTCGATCCCGGACGCCTTCTACCAGGCGGCCAAGATCGACGGCGCCTCGCGCTGGGCGGTGTTCCGCTACATCCAGCTGCCGAAGATGCAGCGGGTGCTGCTGATCGCGGTGCTGCTGCGCTTCATGGACTCCTTCATGATCTATACCGAGCCCTTCGTTGTCACCGGCGGCGGTCCCGGCAATTCGACCACGTTCCTGTCGATCGACCTCGTCAAGATGGCGCTCGGTCAGTTCGATCTCGGTCCGGCGGCGGCCATGTCGCTGGTCTATTTCCTGATCATCCTGTTGTTGTCGTGGGTGTTCTACACCGTGATGACCAACTACGACGCGGAGCGCTGAGATGGCGAGCGCAAACGAGACGACACGCGTAAGCGAAGCGGCGGTCACCGAGGTAGGCAGCACGCTTTCGCAGGACGAGGTGGCGAAGCTGATGCGGCGCCGGGGCGAGGAATCGCGCTGGTGGTGGATTGTGCCGACGCTCTACATCGTCGTGCTGCTGCTGCCGATCTACTGGCTCATCAACATGAGCTTCAAGACCAATGCGGAGATCGTCTCGTCGCTGACGTTGTTCCCGCACAATCCGACGCTGGCAAACTACCGCACCATCTTCACCGATGCGTCCTGGTATTCGGGCTACATCAATTCGATCACCTATGTGGTGATGAACATGGTGATCTCGGTGGCCGTGGCGCTGCCCGCGGCGTACGCCTTCTCGCGCTACCGCTTCCTCGGCGACAAGCACCTGTTCTTCTGGCTCTTGACGAACCGCATGGCGCCGCCGGCGGTGTTCGCCCTGCCGTTCTTCCAGCTCTATTCGGCCTTCGGCCTGATCGACACGCATATCGCGGTGGCGCTGGCGCACTGTCTGTTCAACGTGCCGCTGGCGGTGTGGATCCTGGAAGGCTTCATGTCCGGGGTGCCGAAGGAGATCGACGAGACCGCCTATATCGACGGCTATTCCTTCCCGCGCTTCTTCGTAAAGATCTTCATGCCGCTGATCGCGAGCGGCATCGGTGTCGCCTGCTTCTTCTGCTTCATGTTCTCTTGGGTGGAGCTTTTGATCGCCCGAACGCTGACGACGACCGACGCCAAGCCGATCGCGGCCACCATGACCCGCACCGTCTCGGCCGCCGGCATGGACTGGGGGCTGCTCGCCGCAGCCGGCGTGCTGACGCTGATCCCCGGCGCGCTCGTGATCTGGTTTGTGCGCAACTATATCGCCAAGGGCTTCGCCCTGGGGAGGGTGTGATCGATGAACCTCGACTTCTCCTGGATGGCGTGGACGTTGCCGACGGCGGCTTTCTTCGGAACCGTATTGCTGCTGCTGGTCGGCATGGCGGCCTGGGAATATGCCTCGCCCGGCGGCAATCCGCGCGTCGGGATCCTGCGCTTCGAAACGACGCGCGGCGACCGCCTCTTCCTGTCGCTGCTCGGCAGCGCCTTTATCCATCTCGCTTGGCTGGGTCTCGTTGGACCCAACCTGTGGTGGGCTCTCGCTCTCTCCGTGGTCTACGCGATCGGCGTATTCCGATACGTATAGAGGGGGAAATAGTTGGAGCGGCCGCGTGCCGGCGGCCGCTCCAGATCGCACTTGCAACCTAAGACTGGAGGAAACACATGCGACGGCAAATTTTTACATCAACGACAGCCATTGCACTATTGCTGGGCGTAGGTAACGCCTATGCCGGTATGGACGAGGCAAAAGCCTTTCTCGACAAGGAGATAGGTGATCTGTCGACGCTTTCGCGCGCCGATCAGGAAAAGGAAATGCAGTGGTTCATCGACGCAGCCAAGCCGTTTGCCGGCATGGACATCAAGGTCGTGTCGGAAACCATCGCCACCCATTCCTATGAATCGCAGGTGCTGGCGCCGGCCTTCTCGGCCATCACTGGCATCAAGGTCACCCACGACACGATCCAGGAAGGTGACGTCGTCGAGAAGATCCAGACCCAGATGCAGACCGGTCAGAACCTCTATGACGGCTGGGTCAACGACTCCGACCTGATCGGCACGCACTGGCGCTACCAGCAGGTGCGCAACCTGACCGACTGGATGGAAGGCGACGGCAAGGACGTCACCAATCCGAATCTCGACCTGAAGGACTTCATCGGCACCTCGTTCACGACGGCGCCCGACAAGAAGCTCTATCAACTGCCGGACCAGCAGTTCGCGAACCTCTACTGGTTCCGCTACGACTGGTTCAACGACGAGAAGAACAAGGCCGACTTCAAGGCCAAGTACGGCTACGATCTCGGCGTTCCCGTCAACTGGTCGGCCTATGAGGACATCGCCGCGTTCTTCACCGGCCGCGAAATCGATGGCAAGAAGGTCTACGGCCACATGGACTACGGCAAGAAGGACCCGTCGCTCGGCTGGCGGTTCACCGACGCCTGGCTGTCCATGGCCGGCAACGGCGACAAGGGCATTCCGAACGGCCTGCCGGTCGACGAATGGGGCATCAAGGTCGACGAGAATTCGCGGCCCGTGGGCTCCTGCACCGCGCGCGGCGGCGACACGAATGGTCCGGCTGCCGTCTACTCGATCCAGAAATACCTCGACTGGCTGAAGGCCTACGCCCCGGCCGAAGCGCAGGGCATGACCTTCTCCGAATCCGGCCCGGTTCCGGCGCAGGGTGGGGTGGCCCAGCAGATCTTCTGGTACACCGCTTTCACCGCCTCGATGGTCGACGCCAGCGCCAAGGCGGTGCTGAACGACGACGGCACGCCGAAGTGGCGCATGGCGCCGTCGCCGCATGGTGTCTACTGGAAGGACGGCATGAAGCTCGGCTACCAGGACGTGGGTTCCTGGACGTTGATGAAGTCGACGCCGACCGACCGCGCCAAGGCCGCCTGGCTTTACGCCCAGTTCGTCACCTCGAAGACCGTCGACGTGAAGAAGAGCCATGTCGGCTTGACCTTCATCCGCGAGAGCACGATCCACGACAAGAGCTTCACCGAGCGCGCTCCGAAGCTCGGCGGCCTGATCGAGTTCTACCGCTCGCCGGCCCGCGTCCAGTGGTCGCCGACCGGCACCAACGTGCCTGACTATCCGAAGCTCGCTCAGCTCTGGTGGCAGGCGATCGGCGATGCGTCGTCGGGCGCCAAGACCGCGCAGGAAGCGATGGACTCGCTTTGCGCCGAGCAGGAAAAGGTCATGAGCCGCATCGAGAAGTCGGGCGTCCAGGGCGATATCGGCCCGAAGATGGCCGAAGAGCATGATCTCGAATACTGGAACAAGGACGCGGTCTCGAAGGGCAACCTTGCGCCGCAGTTGAAGATCGAGAACGAAAAGGAAAAGCCGATCACCATCAACTACGACGAGCTGGTGAAGAGCTGGCAGCAGCAGTAACTGCATGACGCAGGCCCGCGAGCCTGTGTAGGAAATGCAGGGGAGGCGGCTTGGCCGTCTCCCCTGTTGCATGAGAAGTGGAGGGACGGAATGAGCGGTTTTGTGCTGGCCATCGACCAGGGAACGACCTCGACCAGGGCGATTGTCTTCGACAATGAAATGAAAGTCGCCGGCACGGGCCAGCAGGAATTCACGCAGCATTATCCGGCTTCCGGCTGGGTCGAGCATGATCCGGAAGACATTTGGGCAAGCGTGCTCGCGACAGTGAAGGCGGCGCTGAAGGCTGCCGGTTGCGCAGCATCGGATATGGCCGCGATCGGCATCACCAACCAGCGCGAGACGGTGGTCATCTGGGACAAGGCGACGGGAAAACCGATCCACAACGCGATTGTGTGGCAGGACAGACGAACCGCGCCGCTTTGCCAGAAGCTCAAGAAGCAAGGGCTGGAGAAGACGTTCACGAAAAAGACCGGGTTGCTGCTCGATCCCTATTTCTCCGGCACCAAGATCGCCTGGATGCTGGACAAGGTGAAGGGCGCGAGAAAGCGCGCCGAGAAAGGCGAATTGCTCGCCGGCACGATCGACAGTTTTCTCATCTGGCGCCTGACCGGCGGCAAGGTACACGCCACCGATGCCACCAACGCCTCGCGCACGCTGGTCTACAACATCGAGAAGAATGTCTGGGACGACGAGCTGCTGTCCATCCTGAACATACCGGCCGCGGTCCTGCCGCAGGTGAAGGACTGCGCCGATGATTTCGGTGTCACAGAAAAGAGCCTTTTCGGCGCCGAGATGAGGATTCTCGGGGTCGCCGGCGACCAGCACGCAGCGACCATCGGCCAGGCCTGTTTCGAGCCGGGCATGATGAAGTCCACCTACGGCACCGGCTGCTTCGCGCTGCTGAACACCGGCGCCGATCTGGTGCGCTCGAAGAACCGGCTCTTGACCACCATCGCCTATCGGTTGAACGGCAAGACCACCTATGCGCTGGAGGGCTCGATCTTCATTGCGGGTGCCGCCGTGCAATGGCTGCGCGACGGCATCAAGGTGATCGGCAAGGCCGAGCAGAGCGGCGCGCTGGCGGCGACCGCCGATCCGGCGCAACAAGTCTATCTGGTGCCGGCCTTTGTCGGCCTGGGCGCGCCGCACTGGGACGCGGATGCCCGCGGCGCGATCTTCGGCCTGACGCGCAATTCAGGCCCGGCCGAGTTCGCGCGCGCGGCGCTCGAATCCGTCGCCTTCCAGACGCGCGACCTGCTCGACGCCATGCGCAAGGATTGGAAGGGCGCTTCCGCCAAGACCGTGCTGCGGGTCGACGGCGGCATGGTCGCATCGGATTGGACCATGCAGAGGTTGGCCGACATCCTCGACGCGCCGGTCGATCGGCCGACCATCCTGGAAACGACCGCGCTGGGTGCCGCCTGGCTTGCCGGATCCAAAGCCGGCGTGTGGCCGAAGGCGAAGGAGTTTGCCAAGACCTGGTCTCTCGATAAGCGCTTCAAGCCGGATATGGACGCCGCCACCCGTTCCGCCAAGCTGAGTGGCTGGCGCGACGCAGTGCGCAGGACGCTGAGTGTGCAATGAGGGGCGCGGGAGACACGGCAAGGCGAGGGGGCATGAAGCATCCGGACTGGTACCCCGCATGGCGTGACGAGGCTTTCGACCAACTGAACGCCAAGAACCATCGTTTGGAGGATGAATTCCGCCTCGGCAGCTGGCAGCGCTACGACTATGACTTAACGACCGGAAAACTGCTTTTTTCGGCAGATGGTGTCGTCAAGGTGGTCGCTCACATACAGATTGCCGGCTCTACAAGCGCCAAGGCGGACAACTGGCTATGGGCTTGGGCAAATTCAAATTTGCCGGGCGACCTTCTCAGCGACGCCAAGCTGGTTCGGTCATTCGGCGAGGAGAAGGGCATAGACGAACTGGCGCAGGCTTATGTGCTCGACGTGGCCGATGACCTCGAAGCGCTTGGTTGGGGACTGACCGGTGCCATGGTTCGGATTTGCAACGCGCTCGGAGCCTATCGCTCACCCCGAGGGGAAGGCGGGGGCCTGTACCTGATATTGAAAAGCGTCAACTGGGCCAGCTGAACGAACAGAGAGCCCGTGCCTTGCGGCACGGGCTCGGTCAACGACCCTGGATACTGACTGGAGGCTGTCAGTAGGGCGAAACGCACTGCTGACGCGGGCCGTTGTAGGGCTGGAAGGTGTTGTCCGAGGCGCGATAAGACCGATAGCGGTCATAGCACCACTGCACATGGGCATCGCCGCCACGATAGACGCGGTTCTGGCTGTTGATGATGGCGCCGGTAATCAGCGCGCCGGTGGCGAAGGCAGCGAGCGGGAACCAATAATCGCCATGCCGGCGATAGCCGCGGCGATATTCACGGTAGCCGCGATGGCCATTCCAGTAGACGACGCCGTCGCGACGCGAGAAATCGCGGTTGAAGCTGCGGTGTCGTCTCCAATCCCGATACTGCACGGTCTGGACATCCGATGAGAGGCCCTGGGATTGTGGCATATAAGCTGGCTGAGCGTTGACCGGCACCACCTCCGCCGCGATGAACGACGCCGAGAGGGCGGCTGCCATCAGGCCTGATGCGATCCTTTTCATCGATGTACTCCTCGAGGGTTGGTAATCGTCCCTGTGTTGCGAAACGGGTCTGGGTTGCAATGGTTCCCGCTTCTCCATCAACCTATTGTTATCGTAGGGCTTTCTGAAGCGGCACGGGTCCGGGTGATCGGCGGAGGCACCGAAAGCTTCTCCCGGGCACCTTAAGCGCGCCTTCGGGATCCGTTCAAAATCCGCCTTGGAAGCTGGTGTTTTTCCGGTTGACCGGTCGCGGCACTCTCCCTATGTTCCGCGCAATTTCGAGGGCGGTGTTTTGAGCCCGCGGGAGCGCGTAGCTCAGCCGGTAGAGCAACTGACTTTTAATCAGTAGGTCATGGGTTCGAATCCCATCGCGCTCACCAAATATCCAGGCCATTTCAACGAGATAAGGTTTCGACTTCGAGACGGCAGACCGCTTCTCACGCCCCGGCTTATCTGTGGCTGCCAGATTCGTGATTGGCACCGAGAAAGCCCGGCAGCCGAAACGACCCGACCAGGTGGCATTTGGTCTTCCTGTCTCGTTTCAGGACGGGAATGCTTGGCATCGGCTTTGCACCGCAGACATGGCCGGTTTGATCCCCGGCAGCTCGTCGGGCTTGAAGGCCGTTGTTGGGGGCCTCGCCCGACGAGTTCTTCCCAAAGCGACCCTGTCGGCGCCGCTGCTGCCTTCCGCCTAGGCTCAACAGCCTTCCGTGAATTCTGACTGCCAGGTTCCGCAAGATCGCTTGCGGCGAGTCCCTCATGCTCGGTATGCGGCTTGCGCGGGCAGGACGGTTGCGCGATGCTGCGGTTGGGGAGTGGTGTCGCAATATCGATTCTGTGGAATCACCACTATGTTCGTTGACTACTATGAGCTGCTCGAGATCAGCCCGAACGCGAATTCGGAAACGATCGAGCGGATATTTCGTTACTTTGCCATGCGCTACCATCCCGACAATCGGGATACCGGCAATGAGTCACGCTTCAGCGAAATCGTAGAAGCCCATAATACGCTCAAGGATCCAGTCAAACGCGCCCAATACGATGTCCAGTATAGAGACCATTTGAGCGTTCGCCGCGAGCTCGCCGAAGAAGCCAGCGATGCCAAAGGGCTTGAACGGGACGTTGTCATCCAGGCCAAGCTGCTGTCGCTTCTCTATGTAAAACGTCGACAGGACGTCAACAATCCTGGCATTGGCGATGAAGAGCTCGAACGCTTGTCGGGCTGCCCGCGAGAACATCTGGAATTTCATCTTTGGTATCTGAAGGCAAAGAGCTGGATAGCAAGGATCGAAAACGGGATGTTCGCGATCACCGTAGACGGCATCGATCGCGCCAATTCAGAGCATCGCCGTGAAACCGTCGCAACCAGGCTGCTGGATCATGCAACTTGACGATGCCCTCTAATACTGCCGGCTGATCGGTTGCTTTTACATTCGCGAATGCTTGTGTTCGAATTCGCCGGGGCCATGGTTGCCCGGCGAGTAGGATCGATCCGGTGTGGGCCGGCCGCGCCATGCCTGGTTGCGTGCAACCTGGCAGGTAGCGTCAGGATGGCGGCCCAAGGGGAGGATAAATTGCCCGAGAAGAAGGTGATTGCCGTCAAAGACTGGACTTGCGCCATGAGTGACGAACTCGGCCGCGTGGCCCTGACCGTCAATCCGACAGACGGTGAGCCGATCCTGGTCTTGCTGACGATCTTTCAGGCGGCAAAGATGGGGCGCGAGCTGCAGTCGCCGAAACGCGTTCAGTTTTCCATCTAACTGGGGATCGAGACGTCGGCAAAGGCTGGAGCGGCACCCCAACCTTGTCGCCAGGCGGGGTGGCGGCTAAGCTCGATCCTTCCCGAAGGAGAGCTCGACCATGGCACTTGACCTTTCGGTGGATGCTTCAGCCGCTAAAGCGGCGACGCTGCCTGGCAAATATCTGTTTGGCCCGGTCGCCGATTTCCTCATGCTCGGCGGCAGCGCGTTTCTGATCCTGCCCATCCTGTTCCTGGTGCCGCTCGAATATGAAGGCCTCGTCGCTGCAACCATGGTCGTCGTGGCATATCTGGTCAACTACCCCCACTTCGCCCACTCGTACCAGATTTTCTATCGCAATTTCGGGCGCAAGGTGAGGGGCAACGGATACGAGAAGAGCCTGCAGCTTCGCTATATTTTCGCGGGCATCGTCGTCCCCCTGATCATGGCCGCGTTCTTTGCATATGGCGCGGCAAGGGCGGACACTCGGCTGCTGGGATACGCAGCCAACGCCATGTTCTTCTTCGTCGGTTGGCACTACGTCAAGCAAGGCTACGGCATGCTGATGGTCGACGCCGTGCTGAAGCGTAAATTCTTCGACAATCGTGACAAGAAGGTGCTGCTGGTCAACAGCTATGTCGTGTGGATCCTGGCATGGCTCCAGACGAACACGGCGGTGACCCAGGGGAAATATTACGGCCTGGAATATTACACATTCGCGGTCCCTTCCTGGATAACCAACATTGCCCTGCTGGCGGCCGTCGCCTCGACGGCGGCCACGGTTCTGATGCTGATCAACCGCTGGCACAGAAATGGTCATGCGCTGCCGTATAACGGCATCGTAGCCTATGTCGCGTCGCTCTATCTGTGGATCCTGATTGCGAGGATAAACCCGCTCTGGCTGCTAGTGGTGCCGGCCCTCCACTCGCTGCAGTATCTGGCCGTGGTCTGGCGCTACCAGACGAACGTCGAGCGCGACGTCGCGGATGCCGCACAAAATCCGCAACCGAAGGTACTGTCCTTTCTCGGACCTCTCTACAGGCTTAGGGTTCTGGGATTCATCGTCGGGGGTGGTGCGCTCGGATATCTCGGCTTCTGGCTTATGCCGATGGCGATGACTGCCTTGATCCCCTACGACAAGCAAGTCCTCGGGTCCTCGCTGTTCTTCTTCATCGTGCTGATCTTCATCAACGTGCACCACTATTTTCTGGACAACGTGATGTGGCGCCGAGGCAATCCTGAAGTGTCCAAATATTTGTTCCGCTAACGCTGAAGCCGCAGGTCGGAGCAGCAGCCGGGTTCACGCCACCAGCGACACGTTCCCGCCGGCATGGCGCTCGAGGCGTCCGGCGAGGTCGAGCTCCAACAGCACCATGGCGATCTGCGCGGCGCTCAAGCCTGTGTGGCGGATGATCTCGTCGACCGCGATCGGCGTCGGGCCGAGCGCTTCCAGCACGTCGGCGCGTTCGTCGTCGCCGGGCGGCGGCATTGCCGACAAGTCGGGCGCCTCGGCGAGCGGCATGGTCCTTGGCGGGCGAGTGCCAGCCAGCGGTGCCAGCGCGCCCAGAATGTCGGCCGCTTCGGTGACGAGCGTGGCGCCGTCCTTGAGCAGCGCATTGCTGCCGGCGGCACGCGGGTCGAGCGGCGAGCCCGGAACCGCGAAGACCAGTCGGCCCATCTCGCCGGCCAGCCTGGCGCTGATCAGCGAACCCGAGCGCTGTGCGGCTTCGACCACGACGAGCCCGAGCGCAATGCCGGCGACGAGGCGGTTGCGGCGCGGGAAATCCTGCGCTCGCGGCTGCCAGCCGAAGGGCATTTCCGAAACGATGGCGCCGCCGCGCTCGGCGATGTCGTCGCACAGACCGGCATTTTCCGGCGGGTAGGGCACATCGAGGCCGCCGGCCAGCACTCCGACCGTGCCGGTCGAAAGGCTCCCCTGATGCGCCGCGGTGTCGATGCCGCGTGCGAGGCCGGAGACGATGGCGTAGCCCTCGCGACCGAGGTCGCTCGCCAGCATTCTCGCCATCTTGATGCCGGCGAGCGAGGCGTTGCGGGCGCCGACGATCGCCACCGCAGGGAGACGGAACACCGCGCCTTCACCCTTCACCGCCAACAGCGGCGGCGGGTTGTCCAGGGTCTTCAGCAAAGCGGGATAGTCTGCTTCGCCGATGCCGACGAACCGGGCGCCGGCGCGCCGGGCCGCTTCCAACTCCGCCTCGGCTTCGCCGGCGGAGGGAATGCGAGCGATGCGGTTGGCGCCGCCCGAGATCATCAGCTCGGGCAGCATTTCGAGCGCGGCTTCGGCCGAGCCGAAGCGATTGATCAGTTCGCGAAAAGAGGCAGGGCCGACGTTCGGCGTGCGGATCAGGCGAAGCCAGGCAAGCCGTTGCCGCTCGCTAAGGCGCGGGCCGGTGACCGGAGCACTCACCCCTTCGCCCCGATCTTGCCCTCGGTGCCGGCGAGCAGCCGCGAGATGTTGGCGCGGTGCTTGACGAAGACGATCAGGCTCATCAGCGCGAACAGGCCGGCGATCTGAGGCGTGCTGATGAAGTAAAGCGCGATCGGCACGACCACCGTCGCCGCGAGCGCCGCGAGCGAGGAGTAGCGGAACAGGAAGGCCATGGCGAGCCAGACAACGGCGAAGACAACCATGCCCTGCCAGGCAAGCCCGAGCAGCACGCCGAGGTAGGTGGCGACGCCCTTGCCGCCCTTGAATCCTAGCCAGACCGGAAAGAGATGGCCGAGGAAAGCGCCGAAGCCGGCGAGCAGTCCGAAGTCCGGCGAGAAATGTCCGGCGATCAGCACTGCCGCGGTGCCCTTCAGCGCATCGAGCAGCAGCGTCGCAGCGGCGAGCCCCTTGTTGCCGGTGCGCAGCACATTGGTCGCGCCGATGTTGCCTGAACCGATCTGGCGGACATCGCCGAGACCGGCCGCGCGGGTAATCAAAAGCCCGAACGGGATCGAGCCGAGCAGGTATCCGAAGATCAGTGCGAGCCCGTAACCCATTGTCCCCCACCTATTTCAGCCGATCCAGCTGCTTCCGGCTTTGGTCGATTGATGTTCAGGCCGAAAACACTGTGCGGCCCGCTACCATGGTTTGCAAGACTTTGCCCTGAAGGCGCGCGCCTTCGAAACAGGTGTTCTTCGACCGCGAGTGCAGGCCGCTCTCGCTGACGATCCAGGGCTCGTCAAGATCGACCAGCGCAAGATCGGCCGCGGCACCCGGCTTCAGCGTGCCGCCGGGCAGGCCGAACAGTCTTGCCGGCGCGGTGGACAGGGTCTCAACCAGCCTGAGCAGCGGCACATCGCCATTGTGGTAGAGCCGAAGTGCTGCGCCAAGCAGCGTCTCCAGCCCGATCGCCCCGGCGGCGGCATCCGCGAAAGGCAGTCGCTTGGTATCGACATCCTGCGGGTCGTGCGAGGAGACGATGAGATCGATCGTGCCGTCCTTGATCGCCTCGACCATCGCCATCCGGTCGTCCTCGGCGCGCAAGGGCGGGGTGAGCCGGAAGAAGGTGCGGTATTCGCCGACATCGTTCTCATTGAGCGACAGATTGTGGATGGCGACGCCCGCCGTGACATTGGCGCCGTCGGCCTTTGCCCGGCTCACCGCGCCAACCGCCATCGCAGTCGAGATCTTGGCGGCGTGATAGGCGCCGCCGGTCAGCCGCGCCAGCGCCAGGTCCCGCTCCAGCGGGATGAGCTCGGCCTCGCGCGGGATGCAGGAAAGGCCGAGCCAGCTCGCATAAAGGCCCTCGTTCATCACGCCGGCCGAGGCAAGGTCGGCATCCTGGGTTTCATGCGCGATCACGCTACCGAAATCGCGGGCATAAGTCAGCGCGCGGCGCATGACCAAGGCGTTGGCGATCGTGTGTCGACCATCGGTGAAGGCCACGGCGCCGGCTTCGCGCAGCAGGCCGAACTCGGTCATCTCGCGGCCGTCGAGACCCTTTGTGATTGCCGCCGCTGGGAAGATGTTGACGCTTGCGGTGTCCCTTGCCGTGCGCAGCACGAATTCGACCAGCGCCACATTGTCGATCACCGGATTGGTGTCAGGCATCATGACGATGGAGGTGACGCCGCCGCCTGCCGCAGCGACGCTTGCCGAGGCGATGGTCTCGCGGTGCTCACCGCCGGGTTCGCCGATGAAGACGCGGGCATCGATGAGACCCGGAATGATCGTCTTGCCGGCGCAGTCGATGACGACAGCGCCTTCGGGCGCGCCCTGGTTCAGCGCCGCCTTGCCGGCGGCGGCGATCCGGCGGCCGTCGACGATTACCGCACCGATCTCGTCGACACCGCGCGAGGGGTCGACGATGCGGGCCTTGTTGAAGACCGTCACGCTCATGCGCCGCGTCCCTCCTGGTTGCGACGCGGGTCTAACAGCGCTTGCATAACCGCCATGCGCACGGCTACGCCCATCTCGACCTGTTCCTGGATGACGCTCTGCGGCCCGTCGGCGATCTCCGAGGCGATCTCGACGCCGCGGTTCATCGGCCCGGGATGCATGACCAGCGCATCCTCCTTGGCCGCTTTCAGCTTCTCGGCGTCGAGGCCGAAATAGCGGAAATATTCGCGGATCGACGGCACGAAGGCGCCTTCCATGCGCTCGCGCTGCAGGCGCAGCATCATCACGACGTCGGCGTCCTTCAGTCCTTCCGCCATCGAGCGCGACACAATCACGCCCATCCTGTCGATGCCCGCGGGCAGCAGCGTCGAGGGTGCGACCACCCGCACCTGCGCGCCGAGCGCGTTCAAGAGCATGATGTTGGAGCGGGCGACGCGCGAATGCAGAATGTCGCCGCAGATCGCCACGATCAGCTTCGACAGCGGTCCCTTGGCGCGGCGTATGGTCAGCGCGTCGAGCAGCGCCTGCGTCGGGTGCTCATGCGCGCCGTCGCCGGCGTTGACCACCGAGCAGCCGACCTTTTGCGCCAGAAGCGCTGCCGCGCCCGCCGACTGATGGCGGATGATCAGGATATCCGGACGCATGGCGTTGAGCGTCATGGCGGTGTCGATCAGGGTCTCGCCCTTCTTCACCGAAGAGCTCGCCACCGACATGTTCATGACGTCGGCCCCGAGCCGTTTTCCGGCGAGCTCGAAGGACGATTGCGTGCGGGTCGAGGCCTCGTAGAAGAGGTTGATTTGTGTCCGGCCGCGCAGCGTCGAGGTCTTCTTTTCAGATTGCCGCGAGATCGAGACGGCCCGGTCGGCGCGATCGAGCAACAGCTCGATATCAGCGGGGGAAAGATCGCGGATGCCTAGAAGATGGCGGTGAGGGAACAGCGGCAGGGACGAAGCGTCGGTCATCTCAAGGCGCTGCTATAGGGTGCGGTCCGGCCAGCCGCAAGCGCCAGCTTTGGATTGCGCGCGTTCTCCCCGGTATTTTCGTCGCGCGCCTTGCATTGCTTGGCTATAAGGCCCGATGGCTTCGGATTCGCGACCGCGGCCTTGAGATGGTAAGGACCTCTCTGCCAACTGAAGGATTGGGCGTGACCGACG